>CAVBFA010000014.1:0-36463 GCA_963594595.1 Oscillibacter sp.
CTGAAGACCATGGGCGGCGAGCATATCTCCTACGACGAATATATGAAGATTCTGAAAGAAACAAATATATACAAGCATTGAATAAATACAACTAACAGAATACTATTATGAACACGGAAGGATACAAGAGCAAGGAGTACGGACAGCCAACGAAGCGTTTCGTACAGACCATGCAACTGAAAGACGACTCAGAACTGATGAAGGAATACCGCAAGGCACACGACAAGAATCATTTCTGGCGCGAGATAGAAGAGGGAATAAAAGCAGTGGGAATACTGGAGATGGAGATATACATCCTTGGCAACCGTCTGGTGATGATCGTTGACGCTCCGCTTGACTTCTGCTGGGATGAGGCGATGGCGCGTCTCGCCACCCTGCCACGACAGGAGGAATGGGAACGCCATGTGGCGATGTTCCAGCAATGTGCCGCCGATGCCACGTCTGACCAGAAATGGCAGATGATGGAAAGGATGTTCTATCTGTATTGATATAAACGTCTCATTCCATAGATACTTTTGTCCATTTTGGGGCAAGGTGCTTGCCCAACAGGGGTAAGCTGCTTTCTCAACAGGGGCAAGCTGCTTGCCCCACTTGGGCACGGATAGTAATCATTTTCTTTACATTTTGTTATCCTTTTCAAGGATTGTGATTTGGCTATCTGCAAAACAAAGACCAACCAGAGAAGGGGCTGATCTTATGTAGGTTTTACCGGACAGCAACAGTATATTCTTATCGCACGCACTAACAATAAATCCCCAAACTTGTCTTGATGACAGTTTGGGGATTTATTGTTTTCGGAGGTCTGTTCTTATTATCCTCCGAAATTATCGAAACGAATCATATCGTCTTCCACTCCGAGTGAATGCAGAAGGTCGAGCACGGTCTTCGCCATCATTGGCGGTCCGCAGAGATAATACTCGCAATCCTCCGGGTCCTCATGCTGCTTGAGATAGGTGTCGCCCATCACAGGAGCCACGAAGCCCGGCGTATACTTCACTCCCGCTGCATCAGCCTTCGGGTCCGGACGGTCGAGGGCAAGGTGGAAATGGAAGTTAGGATATTCCTTCTCCAGCTGCAGGAAGTCGTCGAGGAACGGTATCTCCTCCAGCGCACGCGCTCCATAGAAATAGTGCATCTCACGGTCGCGGCAGTTTCTGGTTCTCAGCATATGCATGATCTGAGCACGCAGCGGAGCCATTCCGGCGCCTCCGCCCACCCATATCATCTCACGCTTGGTGTCGTATTGAGGACGGAACTCACCGTAAGGTCCCGACATGATCACCTTGTCGCCCGGCTTCAGCGAGAAGATGTATGACGAGGCGATACCCGGACTGACATCGAGGAATCCCCTGCCCTGGTCTTTCGGTTTGAAAGGCGGCGTGGCGATACGCACGTTGAGCATGATGATGTCGCCCTCGTCGGGATAGTTTGCCATAGAATAAGCACGGATGGTAGGCTCGGTGTTCTTGCATTTGAGCGAGAAGAGTCCGAAGTCTTTCCATGCCTGCATATAGGTGTCGCCGATGAGCGACTTGTCGATGTCCTTGTCGAAGTCCATATCGAAGGCAGGAATACGGATCTGAGCGTAGGATCCCGGTTCGAAGTGCATGTGCTCCCCCTTTGGCAGAGCCACGGTGAATTCCTTGATGAAGGTGGCAACGTTGCGGTTTTCTATCACCGTGCATTCCCATTCCTTCACTCCCATCACCTCTTCGGGCACCTTCACTTCCATGTCGCCCTTCACCTTCACCTGGCATCCCAGACGCCAGTTGTCTTTAATCTCCTTGCGCGAGAAATGCGGTTTCTCGGAATCGAGAATCTCGCCGCCTCCACGCAGCACCTGGAGTTTGCACTGTCCGCAGCTTGCCTTTCCGCCGCAAGCCGACGGCAGGTGGATGCCGTTGTCGTTGAGGGAGTTCATCACGGTGTCGCCCTGTTCCACTTCAATCACGTTGGTGCCATTGACGGTGATTGTCACCTTACCGCTCGGACTAAGATATTTCTTTGCGACCAGCAGCACTATCACGAGTACGAGTATCACTGCAAGGAATACTCCGATGCTGGCCAATATATAACTGATGTTCATTGTTTGAATTCTGTTAAAGTTATTCTGTCAACTTATCTACTCGTCTATATTTTCAATCCCGAGAAACACATCATCGCTATCGCCATGAGTCCCACGACGATAAACGAGATTCCGAGTCCCTGCAATGGCTTCGGCACATCGCTATACTGCATTTTCTCCCTTATGGCTCCCATGCTCACGATGGCGAGAATCCATCCCAGACCAGAACCGAGGGCATATACGAAGGCATCGCCCACGCTGCCCAGATACTGGGTGTTAGAAGGGTCGAGGTTGATGCGCTGCTGCATGAAGAGCGACGCTCCCATGATGGCACAGTTTACGGCGATGAGGGGCAGGAAGATACCGAGCGCTCCATAGAGCGTCGGCGAGAAACGTTCAACCACCATCTCCACCAGCTGCACGATGCCGGCGATTACCGCGATGAAGAGTATAAACGATAGATAGCTCAGGTCTACTCCCTTGATGATACAGTCGGGGCCGAGCACCTTGGTCTGCAACAGGTAGTTGGCAGGCACGGTGACCACGAGCACGAACGTCACGGCGACGCCGAGACCGAGCGATGTCTTCACGTTCTTGGATACGGCAAGGAACGAGCACATGCCGAGGAAGAATGCGAAAATCATGTTGTCCACGAAGATGGACCTAAAGAAAAGGTTTATCAAGTGTTCCATTTACTTCTCCTCCTTGTAAAAATAAGCACGATGAATCCATATCACCACTCCGATGAGGATGAGCGCCATGGCAGGCATTGTCATCGTTCCGTTGTTCAAATATCCCATTTCGTAAACACTCTTTGGCAGAATTTCAAATCCGAGCAGTGTTCCTCTGCCGAGCAGCTCTCTCACGGCTCCCACCACCACGAGGATGATGCCGTAGCCGAGTCCGTTGGCGAAACCGTCGACAAACGACGGCCAGGGCTTGTTCTGCATGGCAAAAGCCTCAAGACGGCCCATGAGGATACAGTTGGTGATGATGAGTCCCACGTAGACAGAGAGTTCCACGCTGACATCATATACGTATGCCTTGAGCACCTGGCTCACGATGGTAACGAGGGCTGCCACCACAACGAGCTGCACCACGATACGGATGCGCGTAGGCACGGTGTTGCGTATCAGTGAGATGATGAGGTTGCTGAATGCCGTGATCACGGTCACGGCGAGTCCCATCACGAGGGCAGGCTTGAGCTGCGACGTGACGGCGAGTGCCGAACAGATACCGAGCACCTGAACGAGCACCGGGTTCATGAAATTGAGAGGCGCTGTGAAAACGCTTTTTATCTTATTTTCCATATTATCATTGTTTCTTTAAATGATTACTTTTTCTCACCGTCGTTGGCTTCAGTCTGTGAGGTCTGTCCGGCGAAGAGCTTCCTGTATTTGGCGAATCCATCCTGCAACATGTCGCTCACTCCCACTGATGTGAGGGTAGCTCCCGTCACGGCGTCAACCTCGCAGCTCTTGTCTTTCACTTCGCTCGCCTTCTTCACCTTTATCACCGGTTTGCCGTCGGCGCCATAGATGGTCTTTCCGCGGAAGAGGTCCTGCCAGGCCTTTGAGTCCTTGATTTCGGCTCCCAGTCCGGCTGTCTCGCCCTCATGGTTGAAGTATGCACCATAGATGGTGTTGCAGTCTTCGTTCACGGCGATGTATCCCCAGATAGGTCCCCAGAGTCCCATACCGTAGACAGGCACCACGAATTTGTGTTTGCCGTCTACGGTGCAGTAGTACACTGCGAGTTTGCCTGCCTTGTAGTCGGCGCTGTTGAGAAGGAATCCTGCTTCCTCGCCACCTTTTCCGCCCTTGGCTATCTCTTTGCCGTCGGCATTGATGACAGCGTCGCGGTCTACCACTTTTGCATACTGTTCGGCACTCTCCTGGTCGGAGAGGTTGCGGATGTTGAGGGCGGCAAGGATCTGCTTCTTCTTGTCGAGCGCCACATTGACGTCTTGCGCCGGCTTCAGCGAACTGCTCACGAAGGCGAGCAGGAAAGCCACCACTACAACCATTATGCAGCTGTATGCTATGATGTATGTATTGCTATTCTTGTTCATAATCAGTATTTTATACCTTATTGTTATTTCTTGGCTCGTTTCATTCTCTTGCTGATATTTGCCTCAACAACATAGAAGTCGATTGCCGGAGCCATCATGTTGCCGAAGAGGATGGCGAGCATCATTCCCTCTGGATATCCGGGGTTCATCACTCTGATGATTACGGCGAGTGCGCCGATGAGTATGCCGTATATCCATTTGCCGGTCTCGGTGCGTGCCGAAGTCACAGGGTCAGTAGCCATAAACACCGCACCGAAGCAGAATCCGCCCAGCACGATATGCTCATACCACTCCACAGGGGTCTGTCCTGTTGCCTGGAATATCGCTGCCATCACGCCTCCGCCGAGGAACACGCTGAGCATTGTCTTCCATGAGGCGATGCCTGTCCAGAGGAGTATCACGGCTCCGATGGCTATCGCTATGACGCTAGTCTCACCGATACTGCCGGGAATGAGTCCCACGATGCTGTCGAAGAGCGATGCCGACGGTGCAGAGCCCTGTGCCATCTGTCCGAGAGGAGTGGCGCAGGTGAAGGCGTCGGGCAACGTGTTGCCGAGTCCGAAGATGCTGTCGGTGGCAACCCACACCGAGTCGCCGCTCATCTTCGTAGGATAAGAGAAGAAGAGGAACGCACGGGCGAGAAGTGCCACGTTGAAGATATTCATACCGGTGCCGCCGAAGATTTCCTTACCGAAGATTACGGCGAATGCCACTGCGATGGCGATACACCACAAAGGGCAGCCCACGGGGAGAATCATCGGGATGATGATACCGCTGACGAGGTAGCCTTCCTGTATCTCCTCGCCTTTCCACTGTGCCCAGGCAAATTCTATTCCCAGACCTACCACGTAGCTGACGAGCAGCTTGGGCAGCATCACGAGGAATCCGTAGGCGAACATCTCCAGGAGGGTGCCAGTCTGGTGTGCCGCGGCATAGTTCTGGTAGCCGATGTTATACATTCCGAATAGGAGTGCCGGCAGCAGTGCGATTACCACCATACTCATTATTCGCTTTGAGTCGATGGCATCGTGGATATTGGTGCCGCTCTTCGATGTGGTGTTCGGGACATAGAGAAATGTCTCGAAGCCATCGAAGACGCTGCGCAGCGAATGCAGCTTGCCGCCTTCTTCGAAGTTCGGCTTTATTTTGTTCAGATAGTTTCTTAAGAATGACATAGTCTGTTGTATTTATAGTTAGCTGTTTTCCTTTCTCAATATGTCGAGTCCCTGTCTCACGATGTGCTGCAGCTCGAGCTTGGAGGAGTCAACGAACTCTGCCAGGGCGAAGTCTTCAGGACTCACCTCATAGATGCCGAGCTGTTCCTGCTTGTAGATGTCGCCGGCGATGATTGCCTTGATGAGATATTCGGCATAGATGTCCATAGGGAACACCTTGTCGTATTCGCCGCTCATTATCATGTGGCGCTCGCCGCCTTTCACTCTGGCATCGAGGCGATACTCCCTGTTCTTGCCGAAGAGCCATGAGAAATAGCTTCTCGACACGCTGAACTGCTTCAGGCGCGGCATTATCCAGCCTGCCAGCTCGTCGGCGTCGTTGCCTTCGGGGATTATCGTCACCTCGCTGGTGTGTGCGCCGAGGAAACGGCTGCATGGCGCTGCATTGGCGTCGGATGGTTTCTCCACCGGCCTGCCTGTCAGAGGGTTGCCCATGATGATGCGCACGTTGTCTCCCTGGTATGCTCCTGCCACGAGGGTTTCGATATCCTGTCCCACGAGCATGTCGGCATAGCAGGGGCTTGTAACCTCAGAACCGGCGAGGGCTACCGTGCGACGGAGGTCCACACGACCGCTATTGAATAGTCTGCCGAAGAATATCACCGCCGTAGGGTCTACGGTCCATACCACTTCGCCCTTGTTCACGGGGTCGATGTGGTTGACCTGCACTCCCACGTTGCCTGCCGGACACTTGCCCTTGAAGGTCACCACCTCCACATCGGCAGCGCTGATGTTCTGCTTGTCGCCGACACCGAGATAGGTCTTTGCCATCTTGCTCAGTGCCGTGAGTCCCGTCTGGAAATCTTTCTCCTGTCCCTCAAGTTCGAATTCGAAATCGCCTGCCAGCGGCATATCCCTGAGAGCGGAAACGAAAATAGCTTTAGGCTTTGTCTGCGGATTGGTAGACACGGCGTAGGGCAACTGGTTGATATAACCGAAGAGTCCAGCTTCGAGGAGTGACTTCTCCACATCGTCACCCGTCATTTCTTTCACGTTTTTCACTCCGAAATCAACAAACTCCTGATTCGCGTCGGCTTGCACCCTCACGCTGAGGAGCTTTCGACGGTCGCCGCGTTCAACAAGGCAAACTTCTCCGCTGACCGGGGAAGAGAATCCCACTTCGGGGTAGTCTTTGTTGATGAACAATACATCGCCAGCCTTGACTCTGTCGCCTTCTTTCACCATCACCTTTGGTTTTACTCCCTCAAAAGAGGATGGCGTGAGGGCATACACCTCGCCGGGCTTCAAGACGCGCTTTGTCTTTTCTGCCTTGCCGGCAAGGTTGATGTCAAGTCCACGACTTAATCTAACAAATTTTGTCATAAAATACTTGTTTAATTATTTTGCTAAGACATTTATACCATTGGAAACAAATTCTCGGCAAAGATATAAAAAGTATTTATATTATCATATGATTTGAATTTTAAAAAGCTATTAACGATTTGATAAAATGAGGTTTACCATACCCTTTGTCAAGCGCATGTTACAAATCACACGCACTGTGGCAAGTGATTTGTGCATAAGGAGACAAAAGCGAACAACGCGCCGCTGCCCTACATTTGGTTTCTCTATGGATTTACGGATTTCCGAATCTGCAGCCCGCTCCTTTCACCACAATTCTCGCCTTTCCATAAAAAAGATTTGGCACTTAAAGAGAAATGACGTAAATTTGCACTCGCATTGACATTTTTTATCGCAGATGGAAAATTGACAATTTTATCACATGATGGGAATCGACAAAATTACAGACATTCTGAAACAGGCGGCGGAGAGGCTGTTATCTCCGGAATGCTCCACGGGAGGCCGTACACGACTGCATTGCGATGGCAAAGGATTGCCTTCGGACAATGGCATTGAGGAAATTTTGAAGCGTTTCCCATCTTATTTTATATCAGTACATCCGACGATGTTACCGTGTCAATACAAACACACTCTCAAGACAATAAGTAAATAAATATCATAGATTTTTTAATTCAATAATGGAACAGGAATTTGAGCTCATCGCCAAAACCTTCATGGGACTTGAGCCCGTATTGGCACAGGAGCTAACGCAACTCGGAGCTAACAACGTAGAGATTGGTCGCCGCATGGTGTCGTTCACCGGCGACAAGGAGATGATGTATCGCGCTAACTTCCAACTGCACACGGCGATCCGCATCCTTAAACCGATAAAGCATTTCAAGGCACAGAGCGCCGACGATGTATACAATGAAGTGAAGAAGATTGACTGGAGCAAGTATCTCGACCTGAAAGACAGCTTCGCCGTTGACTCCGTGGTGTTCTCCGACGAGTTCCGCCACTCTAAGTTCGTGGCATACAAAGTGAAGGACGCCATCGTTGACCAGTTCAGAGAGAAGACAGGCAACCGTCCGAACATCTCGGTGTCGAACCCCGACATACGCCTCAACATGCATATCGCTGAAGACCGCTGCACACTGTCGCTCGACTCGAGCGGCGAGAGCCTGCACCGTCGCGGATACAGACAGGAATCGGTGGAAGCTCCTCTGAACGAGGTGCTGGCTGCAGGAATGATCCTCATGTCGGGATGGAAGGGGGACACTGACTTCTACGACCCGATGTGTGGTTCGGGAACTATCGTGGTGGAGGCAGCCCTCATCGCACGCAATATGGCACCGGGACTCTTCCGCAAGGAGTTCGCTTTCGAGAAATGGAAGGATTTCGACGCTGACCTCTTCAGCAGCATTTACGACGACGACTCGCAGGAGCGTGAGTTCACACACCATATCTACGGTTCTGACGTGGACATGAAGGCTGTGAACACTGCCATCATGAACGTGAAGGCTGCCGGACTGAGCAAGGACGTGACAATCACATGTGCCGACTTCAAGGACTTCAAGCAGCCGGAGGGCAAGGCTTTCATGATTACCAACCCGCCATACGGCGAGCGTATCTCTACGCCGAACCTGCTCGGAACATACAAGATGATTGGTGAGACGCTGAAGCGCAACTTCAAGAACGGCGAGGCTTGGGTGTTGAGCTACCGCAAGGAGTGTTTCGACGAAATCGGACTGAAACCGTCGCAGAAGATTCCTCTCTATAACGGTTCGCTGGAATGCGAGTTCCGCAAATACCTGATGTTCGAGGGCGGTTTCCGTGAATTCCGCAGCGAGGGAAACATTCTGAAGACCGAGGAGGAGAAGAAGCAGATGGCTGAGAAGCACCGTTTCAAGGAGCACCGCGAATTCAAGAAGCGTCTCGACGAACCGGAGCACCTGGACGAGGAGGAGGACATCCGTTCGTTCAAATTCCGCAAGAGCCCATATGCCGACGCACTGAACTTCGGCAAGAAGGCTGACAAGAAGCCGAGAACGAAGACCCGCCGCGATTTCGACGACGACGACAACCGCCGCGGACGCAAGAATTTCGACAAGGGCGGAAAGAAGTATGACCGTGGCGACCGACGTGGCGGAAAGAACTTCGACAGGGGATATGACAGAAAAACCAAAAAGTTTTAACTGATATAATAATGAATACAAACCTTATCAAGACGGCGGCACGACGAGTTGCCGCAGCTGCCGCCTGCATTCTGATCACTATGAACGCAGCAGCACAGTTGAAGCAGTTCTCACTCGAAGACCTGAACTTCGGTGGAACGAACTACCACAACATGATTCCAGAGTATCGCAACATCACATGGTGGGGCGACGAGCTCGTGCTCCGCAACGCTGAGGAGTGTAAGCTCGTGAACAAAGCCAACGGCAAGGAGACGACTCTCTTCACCGAGGCACAGCTCAACGCATGGGCGAAGACCAACGAGGATTCGAAGATACTGAACCTCGGCAGGGCTCAGTTCCCATACGCCGGCAAGAGCCTCGTGCTCATCGCCAACAAGCAGGAGCGCATGCTCATCGACTTCAAGAAGAAGGCGGTGGTATGGCGCCAGGCTTCAAAGGGACAGGAGTTTGCCGACTGGAACAACGCATCGAAGGCTGTGGCATACGTAAGCGGCCACAACCTCTACGTGATGGACGCTGACGGAAAGGCAACACAGCTCTCTACCGACGGCAGCCGCGAGATTGTATACGGACAGGCAGTACACCGCAACGAGTTCGCCTCGATGAAGGGCACATTCTGGAGTCCGGACGGAACGAAGCTCGCCTTCAACCGCATGGACCAGTCGATGGTGGCTGACTATCCTCAGGTGAATACCTTCGAGCGTGAGGCTACCTATGAGCCTGACAAATATCCTATGTGCGGAATGACGAGCCACAAGGTGACAATCGGCGTGTATGACATGAAGACAGGAAAGACGGTGTATCTGAAAGCCGGCGACCCTACAGACCGCTATTTCACCAACCTGGCATGGGCACCGGACGGCAAGAAAGTGTATATGTTTGAGCTGAACCGCGACCAGAACGACTGCCGCCTCACCGCATACGACGCTGAGACCGGAGAGAAGACCGGCGAACTGTATCGCGAGGTGGACGAGAAATACGTGGAGCCTCTCAATCCTATCGTGTTCCTGCCTTGGGACAACTCCCAGTTCATCATGCAGAGCCGTCAGGATGGCTACAACCACCTGTATCTCTGCACCCTCGGCATGCACGGCAGCAGAATGGCAAGCAACACGGAGTCGCTCGAAGTGGAGCAGCTGACAGAAGGAAAATGGGAAGTGCTCAGCGTGCTCGGTTTCAACAGCAAGACAAAGAGCATCATATACAAGTCTAACGAGGCAAGCCCTATCCAGCAGAACGTATACTCGGTGAGCGTGGCTAACAAGAAGCGCACCCGCATCGACGAAGGCGGCAAGGGATGGCACGAAGGTTCGACAATGAGCGCCAGCGGCAGATACCTGCTCGACAACTACCAGGAGCCTACGGTGCCCCGCCGCATCGTGGCTATCGACACTCAGACGGGTAAGAGCCACTGCATCCTCAATGCCAAGGACCCATGGAAGGAGAAGGGATACAACATTCCGGAATACTCTTGCGGTAAGCTGAAGGCTGCCGACGGCACTACCGACCTCTACTGGAGAATGGTGAAGCCAGTGGACTTCGATCCTAACAAGAAATATCCTACTGTGGTTTATGTATACGGTGGTCCTCATGCCCACAACGTGGACGCACGCTGGCACTACAGCTCCCGCTCATGGGAGACATACATGGCGCAGAAGGGCTATCTGCTCTTCATCATCGACAACCGCGGAAGCGAGCATCGCGGAAAGGACTTCGAGCAGGCTACATTCCGTCAGCTCGGACAGGAGGAGATGAAGGACCAGATGAAGGGCGTGGAATACCTCAAGTCGCTACCTTATGTTGACCAGGACCGCATGGGCGTTCATGGATGGAGCTTCGGCGGATTCATGACCATCTCGCTGATGACAAACTATCCTGACGTGTTCAAGGTGGGAGTTGCCGGCGGACCGGTAATCGACTGGAAATGGTATGAGGTGATGTATGGCGAGCGCTATATGGACACTCCTGAGAGCAACCCGGAGGGATATGCAAAGACTTCGCTCCTGAACAAGGCTAAAGACCTGAAGGGCAAGCTGCAGATCATCACCGGAATGAACGACCCTACCGTGGTGCCACAGAACTGTCTCATGTTCCTCAACGCCTGCAGCGAAGCCGGCACACAGCCAGACTTCTTCGCATATCCTGGCGAGGGACACAACATGATGGGACATAAGAGCGTGCACCTGCATGAGCGCATCACACAGTATTTCGAAGATTATCTGAAATAAAGAGACTTCATGACAATCACTGATAAAGGTTTCGGAATTTACGGAACATAGATTGCTCAGAAATTGTCAAGAACAAAGATATCATAAAACGATAAAACCGGTCATCAAGCAAAAGTGCTGATGACCGGTTTTATCGTTTTTATAGTTTTCCTGTTTTCTTTCTATATGAGAGGAATCCGAATGGTCAGGGATTATTCATTACTCCTCATATCCCTCGTAACCGAAGTTCTGCTTCAGGTTAGGATTGGCATTGCGCTGCTTCTGTGGGATAGGATAGATGGCACGCCACTGCTCAGAATTACCGTCGGCATAGAATGTCTTCTTGGTGAAGAACGAACCGAAACGGATCATGTCCTTGCGGCGCTGGTTCTCCCAGATGAACTCACGGGCACGCTCCAGCTCAAGATTCTTCAGATTCAGTTCGATAGGACTGCAGTTGCTGCGTGAGCGCACGCGGTTCATCAGCTGTTCAGCCTCGGTCAAGTCCTTGTTCTGACGGAAGAGGGCCTCTGCCTTCATGAGCAGGATGTTGGAGTAACGCTCTGCGATATAGTCGTTGTCGGCATTCGAGCCAGAGAACACGGCGTTCTCCGGACGATATTTCAGTACGCGGTAGCCTTCCCAGTTCTCGGCGGCTGTCTTCGACTTCAAGGCTGTGAGCACGAGCTGCTCGCCCTTCTTGTCAGGATTCTCTATAGGAGTTCCGTCGAGATAGTACTGCGGACCATACTCCAGATAGTTCAGACGCTCGTCGTTAGGGTCGTCATACCATGAGAGGGCCTCATCAGAGAAGCAATAGCCACAGGCTGGAGCAAACGGCAGACTGTATTTCTGCTGGTCTACGGCATGCTGGGCATAGAGGATGAACTGGTTGGCGTCTACGTTCTTCGTCGGGTCAACGGAGAAGGCTATAATGACCTCCTTTGTCTTGCCTTCGTTTGAAGACATGAAGCAGTCGCCCACCTTGTTCTCCAGGTCGAATGCGCCACTGCCGATAACCTTGTTGCACATTGCCTCGCAGTCTGCCCAACGCGGCGTGCCGGTATATACCTCAGCGTTAAGATAGAGCGAAGCGAGCAGCGTGTATGCAGCCTCCTTGGTGAGGCGTGGATAATAGCTTGCGTCAACATCCTTTGCAGAAGGCAGGTCTTCGGCGGCAGCCAGAAGTTCGGTCTCTATAAACTTGAACACCTCTGCCCTTGGAGTAGTCTTCGGCATATTGTTGGCATCCGGACGAGGGTCTGTGAAGAGAGGCACGTTACCGAAATAATCCATCGCATAGAAGTACTCATAGGCACGCAGGGCCCTCACCTCAGCGATAGGTCCGGTGAGTTTGTCCTTCACGGCAGAACTTTCCATCGCTGCAAGCACGGCGTTGTCGGCTCCGATACCAGGAAAGATGTATGTGTTCCAGCAAACGTTCAAGCGGTCGTTGTCCGGTGTGCATTTGTGTTCCATGATCTGGTTCACGTATTCGTCATACCATCCTCCGTTGGAACGTCCTGGGCAGAAGAGCTCGTCCGTGCCGTATTCTCCGATACGCCAGCTGTCGCCGCCTGCACGGCTCATGTAAGCCATATATTCATAGCAGCCGGCAAGCGAGGAGAGCGCCTGTGCCTCAGTCTGGTAGTAGTTGTCAGGGGTCAGTCTGCCGTAGAGCTCCTCGTCGAGGTCGGTGCAGCTTGTTGCCATTATGCCGCCAAGCAGCAGAATGGCAGCCTTTGTCATTATCTTAGTTGCTTTCATAGATTTTCATTTTTGTTGTTAAACATGAAGTTCCGTCAATTTAGAATGTCACATTGACTCCGAAGATGAACGTACGCGAACGTGGGTAGCTCAGATAGTCCACACCGAGGATAGATCCGCCCCTACCCTGTGTGTCGGTGTTCACCTCTGGGTCAAGACCGTCGTAGCCTGTGATGCAGAAGAGGTTCTGGGCCGTGAAGTAAGCACGGGCGCTTGTAATCTTAAGCGCCGGGAGCTTGAAGTCATAACCGAGCGTGAGGTTGTCAAGACGGAAGAACGAACCGTCCTCGATGAACTGCGATGAGTATGTCTTTGTCTGGTTTACGGATATTCCGCTGTTCACGGCAGCAGCGAGCACGTTGCGTCCTGGCAGACTGTTCAGATACATGAAGTTGTTTGCCGTATTGTTGTATACGTCGTTGCCCTGACTTCCGCGGAAGTTAAGCGAGAGGCTCCAGTTCTTGTAGCGCAGGTTTGTCGTGATGCCGTATGTGAAGTCTGGCTGTGCGCAACCGATGATCTGCGACTTGCCGTCGTTGGCATACATTTCCATTCCGTTCTCGTCGAGACCGATGAACTTCTTGCCGTAGAATGTTCCGAGAGGTTCGCCCACCATGATTAACTGTGAGTACTGGCCTGCAAGACCGGCGCCGTTGCAAGGTGCCCACAGCACGTCGTCGCCCGACCATTTGCTGTTGGAGAGGCTTGTCAGCTTGTTCTTGTTTGATGCGAAGTTGAGCGTAGCGTCCCATGAGAAGTCTTTTGTGCGCATGATGTCGAAGCCGAGTTCAAATTCCACACCAGTGTTTCTCACTGCTCCCACGTTGGCAAGCTGAGTAGTGATGAGCGACGGTGAAGGTACGGCAACTGTGAGCAGCAGGTCCTTTGTCTTCTTGTAATACCAGTCGATGCTACCATGGATGCGGTTGTTAAGGAATCCGAAGTCAAGACCGATGTCGGTCTGCGATGTTGACTCCCATTTCAGATCAGTGTTGGCATACTGCTGAGGCAATACCACCGTGTTCTTTTCGCCGCCGAAGATATATCCCCACGACTGTGCGCCGAGTGTTGAGATGGCGTTGTAGTTACCGATTTCCTGGTTACCTGTCATACCCCAGCTTGCGCGGAGCTTCAGGTTTGAAACAGCCTCCGACTTGAAGAATGGCTCTTCCGTAATGCGCCATGAAGCGGCGAACGACGGGAAGGTACCCCACTTGTTGTCCTTTCCGAAACGGCTTGAACCGTCGCGGCGCACTGTGGCAGTGAAGAGGTAGCGGTTAGCATAGCTGTAGTTTGCTCTTCCGTAGAATGAGATGAGCTTGTTGCTCTCCGCATAGCTTGTAAGACTCTCGATGGTCTTTGCGGCTGCAAGGTTATACCATTTGAATTCGTCTGACTGGAATCCGTAGGCTGCCGTATTGATTCCCTCGTTCCAGAAATACTGGTATGAGTAACCTGCCATGGCATCGATGCGGTGATCGCCGAACTGCTGGTTGTATTTCAGAATGAGCTCCATCAGCTTGGAGTAGTCTTTCAGTCGCTGCACAGTCACGCGTCCGCCGGAGTTTTCACCCAACAGGTTGCTTTTTGATATGTATGAGTTTCTGTCCTGACTGTTGTTTGTGTAGCCGAGGTTAACCTCGAAGGTGAAAGGCTTGTAGAAGTTCCAGTCTGCCTTCAGGTTACCGATGAAGCGCTTGTTGTTTCGCTTGTCGATAAGTTCATCGATATAGGAGAGAGGCTGCACGCGGTATGGGCGCACATCATTGTAGTCGCCGTCGGTTGTGTATACAGGCAGAGTCGGGTTGAACACGTATGCTTCATAAAGCATGCTCGTACCCATCTCGCTTCCCACGGTGCTTGAAGTAGGTGCCTGGTTGGAATGTGTCTCGCCATAGTTCATGTTGAGGACGAACTTGAGCTTGCCGTCAAGTGCGGAGTGGTTGATGTTAACACGTCCGCTGTAGCTCTCGTTACGTGCTCCTCGCATGATTCCGCCATTGTTGTTATAGCTCAACGACGCACGGTAGTTGGTGTATTCTCCACCGCTCATAAACGAGAGGTAATGACTCTGCTGCAGTGCGGTGTGCATGATTTCGTCTTGCCAGTTGTGGTTCTCGCCACCGTCGTTGAGGGGCAGCCCGAGGTCTGTACATACCTTGCGGTATTCATCGCCCGAAAGCATGTCAAGCTTCTTTGCCGCCGTGCTGAATCCTACGCTGTATCCGTAGTTGAGCTGCTGCACTCCAGCCTTGCCTTTCTTAGTGGTGATCATGATTACACCGTTAGCTCCGCGGCTACCATAGATTGCCGTTGCCGAAGCGTCCTTCAATACATCGATGCTCTCGATGTCGTTAGGGTTGAGCATGGAGAGGGGGTTGGCAGACTCCTGGTCGAAGAAGTCATTGTTGTAAGTGCTGATGTTGCTCTGTCCGGAACCTGCGGCTGCGTCGATAGGCACTCCGTCGATTACATAGAGAGGGTCGTTGCTTGCGTTGACAGAGGTACCTCCACGCACTCGGATTGTGGTGGAACCGCCCGGCTTACCTGAATTCTGCGCGATGTTCACACCGGCGAACGCTCCCTGCATGAGTTGCTGCGCCGAGAGATTGCTGCCGCTCTTGAAGTCTTCTGCCTTCAGCTGGGAAACGCTTCCCGTGAGGTCGCTCTTCTTCATCGTGCCGTAACCCACCACGACTACCTCGTCGAGGCTCTTGTCGTCGGCCTGCATCACCACATCGAGTCTGGCGTTCTTTCCTGCCATCTTCTCCGTTGTCTGATAGCCCACATAGGAATATACGAGGATTGTTCCCGGCGAACTGACCTCGATAGTGTATTTTCCGTCCATATCGGTTATGGTGCCCACTTTGGCATTTCCCTTCACCTGTACGGTAACTCCGATAAGAGGATCCTTGCCGTCACTCACCATACCGGTGACGGTCCTTACTTGTGCCCAAACGCCCTGAACTATCAGGGTCATCATAAGCAGGCACAACATTCTCAGATTTTGTTTTAGCTTGTTGTCCATAAGCTTTGATTTTAGGTTTTGTTATTAATTAGTTGTTTGAAAGATTTCTGTAAGTCGTTTGAATGATTCCTTCATTCGTTTGAAAGATTCCTGTCAGTTGTTTGAAAGATTCCTGTCAGTTGTTTGAAAGATTTCTTCCGTCCCCTCATTATATATATTGGGAATGAGCCTTGGGTCATATCCTTGCAACATTCCGCAAATGTCGTCCATCCACGGGAATGTCCATAAAGACAGCTTCGGCTTTTACATTTGCAAAGATAACTTATCAAGTGTTAAGGCATGGGTAAAAAATGGTTTTTGAAGTCGAAAAAATGGTCAATCTGCCTGTTTTTGCCCATTTTTCAGAGGAAAAACCGATTTTTCTCCTTAAAATAACCGATTTTCACACCTCCATCCCACATACATTCCATAAATTTGTATCGCAAAACAGAAAACAGGCAACCGCCCACCCCAACACATGCAACGGCATGTCCTGGACGGCAAAGGCTTTATATATAAATAATGTAATATTCAAGCTCTGACAATGTAACTTAAAGACAAGAATAATATAATCTCCAAACAAAAGCAAAAGAAATATGAAACACCTCATGACAAGACGGCTTATCCTTGCCGGACTCGCGATGCTGGCCACCCAGCTTCATGCCGACGACAATGTGTTCCATAGCATTGTGGCGCAAGACGGAACCGGCTCGTTCGCCACGATACAGGACGCCATTGACGCGGCACCTGACTCTTCCGCCACACCTTATATTATATATATCAAGGCGGGACACTACCACGAACACCTCTACATCCCAGCCTCGAAGCCTAACCTGCACCTCGTGGGACAGTCGCGACGACTGGTCCGCGTAAGCGATGACCGCGTGAGCGGCGGACCTAACGCCTCACCCGTGGACGTGGCAGCCACAATGGTGGTGCATGCCACGGACACCTATCTGGAGGGAATCACCTTTGAGAATTCCTGGGGGACGCGCCATCTGGACGGTCCGCAGGCTCTCGCCCTCTACACCAAGATGGACCGCAACATCGTGAACCGCTGCTCCATGCTTTCCTATCAGGACACATACCGCACGGCGAACGCCCTGAACTGGCGCAACTACGTGAAGGACTGCTTCATCGAGGGTGCCATCGACTTTCTCTACGGACAGGGCAACGTATTCTTCGACCGCTGCACTCTGAACATCACACGCAGACAGGGCGGATGGATTGTGGCACCGAAGCACGACGAGGGTACCACCTGGGGCTACGTATTGAAGAACACCACCATCACGGCACCCGGTAATCCACAGGAGACGGAGGTATGGCTGGGCAGACCCTGGCTCCACAGTCCGAAGGCGGTATTCATCGATACGCGCACCGAAGTGACCATCCCCAAGGAGGGCTGGTATGACCACATGAGCACGCTGCCCGCCGTATTCGCCGACTACAATACCACGGATGCAGCCGGAAACAAGCTCGACCTGAGCCGGCGTATAGACCGCTACTACAAGCTGACGGAGCAGAAGGACACCATCTGGGGCACGGCGAAAAACCATCTCACCGATGCCGAAGCCTCACGATACACCATAGACAACGTGTTGAGGGGCGACGACAACTGGAACCCTCAGCAGATATGCCTCGCACCCGAAGCGCCCGAAGTGACCGTCAAGGGTCGCAAGCTCTTTTGGAAACCCGTCGACGGAGCCAGGGGATACATCATCAGCCGCAGCGGAAAAGTGGTGACGATAACCACGAAGACGCAGTTCATCGCCGACGCCAAGGCCGAGGGATACACCGTGCAGACCGTGGGAGCGACGGGAAACATAAGCCGACAGATTGACGAATAGGAAAGCATACAGGATATATGAGAACAACAGCAGCAGCCATTATGGCAACCATAGCGCTATCTGCCGGCGCACAAAACGAAGTGCAGAAATACATGTTCGACGGCGAACTGCCCGTCTGTCTTGACCAGATGCAGCAGGAACTCACCTACCCCATGGCATGGGGGAACAGCGACATTCGACAGTTTGACCTCTGGCGCAGCGCCGCCCGCGACGTGTTGCGCCGCGAGATGCTACTGCCGCCTAAGCCTGCCAAGGCATACGACATGACCGTAGTGGCCGAAGAGAAGCGCAAGGGATACAAGGCACGCAAGATTGCCTTCAACCTCGACGCATACTCCCGCGTGGAGGCATACGAACTGGTGCCCGACGGCAAGGGACCGTTCCCCGCAGTGCTCCTGCTCCACGACCACGGCGGACATTTCTCCATCGGCAAGGAAAAGATGATACGCCCGTTTGCCATTGCCGACTCCGTGATGGACGATGCCGACAAATGGTGTGAGCGCTGCTACGGCAAACAGTACGTGGGCGACTACCTCGCCTCCCATGGATACGTGGTCCTCGCCGTTGACGCTCCGTTCTGGGGCGACCGTGGAGTGAAGGGCGGAACCACATGGGACACATACAAATACATCGCCGGAAACTTCATGATGATGGGACGCAACGTCAGCTCGTGGATGAACTTTGATGATGTCTACTCCGCCGACTTCTTCGCCTCGCTGCCCGAAGTGGATGCCAGCCGCCTCTCGTGCATGGGATTCTCAATGGGGGCATACCGCTCGTGGATGCTCTCGGCGCTCAGCGACAAAGTGAAGCTCGGTGTGGCGATATGCTGGATGCACACCACGGAATACCAGATAAACCGCGACTACGGACTGAAGCGCCATGAGGAATGGGCTAACCTCATTCCCGGCATCCGCCGCTACATGGACTATCCCCACATCGCCTCGATAGCCTGTCCCAAGCCAATGCTCTTCATCAACG
The DNA here is from genome assembly GCA_963594595.1 of Oscillibacter sp. Classification (GTDB taxonomy): domain Bacteria; phylum Bacteroidota; class Bacteroidia; order Bacteroidales; family Bacteroidaceae; genus Prevotella. Next base: position 18,657 of record CAVBFA010000014.1, read on the forward strand.
GCTCCAAGGACAAGCTCTTCCCTCCCGTCTCCGTGGAGAAGGCATTCGCCGAGATGCACTCCGTATGGAAGAGCCAGGGCGCCGACGACAAGCTGGAGACGGAAATATGGGACATGCCCCACTATTGCGGTCCTGAAGTGCAGAGCCGCATTCTGGAGTTTCTGAAGAAAAACCTGTAGGACACAAACATATTTTATAGAATATTTTTTGATGTTAATTAGTAGAGAAACCGGTATCAGTCGTGAAGACAGATACCGGTTATTATTATCCCTAATCGTTCATTTGAACGTTTGGGGTTAAAAATGCGGTATTTCTTGCATTTGACGAATTAAGTTCTTATTTTTGCATATCGAAAGATCAAACTACATCTCTATAAGACAATGCTCAGACATATTTATATATATTTGATATTACTCATATTCAGTCTCGCAGCAGGCGCGGCGGAAACACCCGACTATACCTTCACTTCATACAACAGCGACTTCGGCTTCGTGCAGAAGGAGGTGATGAAAATCATGCAGGACAGAAACGGACAGATGTGGTTCGCCACATGGGACGGACTGTACCGCTTCGACGGTTTCAGCTTTTCAAACTACAAGGCACGCCCTGGCGACGGAATAAGGCTGGAGAGCAACCGACTGGAAAGCATCAGCGAGGACGGCGACAACATCTGGTTGAGAGGATACAACGGCACTATATCGCGATTCAGCAAGCGCACTACGAGAATAGACAATCTGCCGATGCAGAACTACGTGGCGCAGAAGGAGCTGTCGCTCCCTGGCGGAGGCATAGCTGTGAGGATGGCCGACGGAAGGGTCGTAGTGGCGGGAGTGGACCGGAAGTCAGACAACATCTCGGCTAAAGTGGTGTTCGGCATGAAGGGCGTGGAGGTGAAGAGAATCGTGGTTGGCAGCAGTGGCATCCTCTGGATTCTCACTTCGCGCGGCGTATGGCAGTATGCCCCTGGCAGCGGAAAGCTGAAACGCCTGTTCGGCGGCATGGAATGCCTTGGCATGACAGAAAGCAGGGGGAAAAGCGTGTTCTGCTGTTCGGGCGGACATTACATCATATACACCAGCGGCGGAAGGATAATAAGGAAGAAGTTGCCCACGCCGGCGGCTGTCAGTTCGGCGGTGTTTCTGCCCGGTGGCAGGATGATTTTCGCCACGCTGGGCGACGGACTATATATAATAGGTAGGATGAACGACGTGGAGCGCCACCTTACTGCGGCCAACAGCGTGCTCTCGTCCGACCGCGTGTCGGAATTGGAGCAGGACAGATACGGCGACGTATGGTTCTGCACCAACAGACCTGGCGTGATGCACTACCGCCATGCCACGGACGAACTGCAATGCCTCAACCTGCAAGGGGAGTTCAGCGGCGACCCGTCGATGTGGCGCAACGACGTGAAGATAGTAGAGGACTCCCACGGAAAGCTCTGGCTGACGCCTTCGGGCAACGGCATGGCGATGTATGACAGGGAGAGGAACCGGCTCGTGCCCTTCCTCGACAAGAACCGCCATTATGCCTGGACTGCAGAAAACACCGTAATCGATATGTTTGTGGACAGGCAGGACAACGTATGGTTCTGCGGCAAATACACGGGACTGCAGAAGGCTACATACAGTGCGATGCAGTTCAACACCCTGAACCACGCCGCCCCGACGGAGAGCGGACACGACATAAGGGGCATATTCCAGGACTCGAAAGGGCGTATCTGGCTGGGGGCGAAGAGCGGAGTGGTGAGCGTATACGACAGCGGTCTACACTTCATCGGCAACCTGGGGGCTGACGGAACGTTGTCGCCCCACTCCACTTCACAGGTGGGCCATGCCTATGCCTTTGCCGAAGACAGAAACGGAACGATATGGATTGCAACGAAATTCAGCGGACTTATCCGTCTGCTGCCCAGCGGGGAGAAATCCTTCAGGCTGACCCGATACACAGCCGACGGCAGCCCTTACTCTCTGCCACACAACGACATATTCTCCATCTGCATCGACAGGCGCAACCGTCTGTGGGGAGCCACCTTCGGCGGCGGAATATTCTATGCCGACCTGCGGGCAAGGCATCTGCGCTTCATACATTCGGGCAACAGGCTGAAGACGTATCCAATACAGACATTCAAGCGCACACGATTCATCACTGCCGACAGGAGGGGCGACATCTGGGTATGCACCACCTCGGGACTGATACGCTTCAAGGACAGTTTCCGCAATCCGTCGGACATACGCTTCGTGGTATACAAGCGGCGCCCGGACGACGCCTCATCGCTGAGCTACAACGACGTGTTGGAAGCGTATTTCACCAAGGCAGACTCCATGTACGTATGCACATACGGCGGCGGATTCTGCAAAGTGGAACGCATGGAGGGCGACAGCCTGCGATTCACACCGTTCACAACAGCCAACGGACTGCGCAGCGACGTGATCTTCTCTGTGCAGGAGGACAAGGGAGGCAATCTGTGGTTTGCCTCGGAAAACGGGTTCGTCAGATATTCGCCGAGAAAGAACAGCGTGGAGAACTTCTCATCGAGATTCTTCGGCAAGCAGATAGACATCAACGAGGGAATGTCGCTCCGCCTGAAGGACGGGTTGCTGGCATACCCCTCACGCAACTACACCCTGGTTTATTTCAATCCCGAAAGGATAAAGGCAAGCAAATTCGTGCCGAAGATAATCCTCACGAGACTTTTCGTTGACCAGACCGAGCAGCAGCCGTCGCCTGAAGATGATGCTATTCTTGAGAACGACATCAACTGCACGGAACGCATCACGCTACCATCAGACAAGAACGGATTCAACCTGGAGTTTGCCGCACTCGACTTCCGCGACCCTACCAACGTAAGCTATGCCTACATGATGGAGGGCATCGATGCGGGATGGAACATGATAGGCAACCGCCACAACGCCATATACAACAACCTGCCGCCAGGCAGATACACGCTGAAGATACGCTCCACCAACAGCGACGGAGTGTGGGTGGACAATGTGCGCGAAGTAAGCATCGAGGTGTTGCCCTCGTTCTGGCAGACGGGCTGGGCATGGCTTCTGTATTTCATCATCGCCGTAATCGTGGTGGGCGCCACTACATACGTGCTCATCACCATCCTGCAGCTGAAGCAGAAGGTGGCGATAGAGCAGCAGATATCCGACCTGAAGATGAAATTCTTCACCAACATATCCCACGAGATACGCACGCCGCTCACGCTCATCTCGGGAAGCGTGAAGGAAATTCTCAGGCGCGGAGTGAAGGAGAAGCCGCTCGACGAGGCACTGCACGTGGTGGACAACAACAGCGACCGTCTGCTCCGCCTCATAAACCAGATTCTCGACATCAGGAAGATAGAGAACGGCAGAATGAAGCTGTCGCTAAGGAGAATTGATACGGGACAGTTCATCGGGACGCTGATGATGAACTTCCGCAATCTCGCCAACGAGCGAGGCATAAGCCTCAACCTTGAGCAGCCCAAGGAGAAGGCGTACGTATGGGCGGACAGGGATAAGCTCGACAAGGTGATGTTCAACCTTCTCTCAAACGCCTTCCGCTTCACACCGAAGGGGAAGAGCATCACCGTGAACATCACGCCGAAGGCGGAGGGAGTGGTAATCAAGGTGAAGGACGAGGGCAGCGGCATCGCCCCCGAACGACAGAAGAGCATCTTCGGCATATTCAATTCTGACAACGAGGGCAGCGTGGTGAACCAGCCTCATACAGGTATCGGACTCGCCCTGACGAAGGATCTCGTGGAGCTGCATAAGGGCAGAATACACGTGGAGAGCTCGTTGGGCAAGGGAAGCACATTCATCGTGGAACTGCCCGGCAACAAGCCCGGCAGCGGAATAGAAGCAGACTATATCATGGAGGATGATGCACCATACGAACCTGCCGGCGAAAGCATGGACGCAATGCTGGACGCGACGGATTCTGAGGTGGTTCCTGTAGCGGATTCTACAGCAGAGGCTAATACCGGCGATGGAAGCGAAGATGAGCAGAAGAACGACAGGAAGACGGTTCTCATAGTGGAGGACAATGCGGAGATGAGAAAATTCATCGCCCTTATCCTGCATGACGAATATAACATCATGACGGCTGCCGACGGTAAGGAGGGACTGGAAAAGGCCACCGCCGCACTGCCGGACATGATCATTTCCGACTACATGATGCCGGTGATGGACGGTATGGAGATGGCAGGCCGCCTGCGCCGCGACATGACTACCAGTCATATACCAATCATCATGCTCTCGGCACGCACGGACGAGGCTTCGGTAATCCTCGGTCTGCACACGGGTATCGACGCATATATCGAAAAGCCCTTCAGCGCCGACATGCTGAGGGCGAGGATAAAGAATCTCATCGCCATGCGGCGGAATCTGCAGCAGATGTATATGGACAGGTTTGTGAACAAGGCTGCAAACAGGTCTGACGGCATTACTTTGGGCAGGATGACAAACGACGGCAACGACAAAGCGTACGACGGCTACAACAAAGCGGCGGACACTACCGCCAAAGTGACGGATGCTGGCGGAAGAAATGTCGTTGCAGCACCTGTTGCCGTGGATGCCGACCAGCGTTTCCTCGCCAGGCTAACGGCATTGCTCGAAGAGAACATCAGCAACGGAGACCTGTCGGTGGACGACGTGGCGCGGCTGATGGGAATGAGCCGTTCGGTTTATTTCAAGAAGATAAAGGCGCTTACGGGCATCGGACCGAACGATTATTTCAAGTCACTGCGCCTGCAAAGGGCTGCGGAGCTGCTTGATGCCGGCGAACTGAGTATCACGGAGATTTCATACAGCATAGGTATCGCAGACTCCCATTATTTCAGCAAATGCTTCAAGCAGAAGTTCGGCGTCACGCCTACGGAATATAGAAACAGATAGGGGGAGCAGGAAGGTTTTGTCCGGTTCGTAGAGCGAGTCGGCAAGATATGGGGCATAGGACGACTGTCAGTAATAAAAACTACGAGACGGAAAATAAAAATCACCGTCTCTATGCTTGTTTGCGAATAATTATCACTACCTTTGTAAAATGGAGGGAAACGACAGCGTGGTCTACCGTCTGAAGCATCGGAACGCCACAGGCAATGGTTCCGCCATGACAATCCCAACCACTCAACAAAGATTTTTCAATATGACATACATTATAATAGTAACCACATCGATTGTCGCATATCTGATACTAACATACGGATTCGGCATGGATGACCCAGAAACTTCGTTGAAGAGCCTACTCATTGGAGTACTGACAGGATTAGCGCGATTGGTATACAGAAACTACAAAATGGAACAGGGAAACGATGCCGATGCCGCAACCGAATCTTCAACAACAACATCATCAACAGACAATACAATGAAACAAACAGACAACAACACGGAAAGCAACAGGACGGGAACGAAAGACCTGTGTCTGCAACTGCTCGACAAGCATGGCATAGAGTATGAACAGGACAACGAGAACAATGATGAATACTGGATTGAATACAAAGGCGAGCGGATGAACCTGAGAATAAGCAACGAAAGACCGTTCGTCACCATCTTCGACACGTTCTGGAGAAAATACCCTGCTGAAAACCTGGAGATGGTATCGACGGTGAGAAAGGCGATAAATCTGACAAACCTGAACTACAACGGATTCAAGCTCCTATACTCCTTCAACGAAGACTCCATGTGGCTACATACAAGCGTATTCATGCTGATGATTCCGGAGATACCAGACGTGGAGATATTTTTCACAGAAACACTTGACCAAACGATATTCTCACACAGGGCATTCGACGAGGTGATGTTCGAAGTCATGAAAGAACAAAAGAATGATTAACTATAATTACGCACTATTGTGTGACAGTAAAATACATACCAAGTTATTTTTTCACCGCCACTATTTGGCGATAAACACTTTATATTGTAATTTTGCACCAAATATAAACAAAAGAAACTCTATTTAGATTATGAAAATACTCCTTTTAGGCAGCGGCGGTCGCGAGCATGCACTGGCTTGGAAAATAGCACAGAGCAAGAAAGTGGAAAAACTCTTCATCGCTCCGGGCAACGCCGGAACAGCTCTCGTGGGCGAAAACGTGAATATCAAAGCCGACGACTTTGAGGCTCTGAAGAACTTCTGCGTGGACAACGGCGTGGACATGGTGGTGGTAGGACCTGAGGACCCACTGGTGAAGGGTATCTACGACGACTTCAAGAACGACGGACGCACGAAGGATATCCCGGTAATCGGTCCGTCGAAGAAGGGCGCTGTGCTCGAGGGCTCGAAAGACTTTGCAAAGGGATTCATGGAGCGCCACGGCATTCCGACAGCCAAATACAGGACTTTCGACGGAACATCGCTCGAAGAGGGACTGAAATTCCTGGAGACGCTGAAGGCACCATACGTGCTGAAGGCTGACGGACTGTGCGCCGGAAAGGGCGTGCTCATCCTCCCTACTCTGGACGAGGCAAAGAAGGAACTGCGCGAGATGCTCGGCGGCATGTTCGGAAACGCATCGGCACAGGTGGTGATAGAGGAATTCCTGAGCGGAATAGAATGCTCGGTGTTCGTGCTCACCGACGGCAAGGACTACAAGATTCTGCCTGAGGCTAAGGACTACAAGCGCATCGGAGAGCATGACACGGGTCTGAACACCGGTGGAATGGGAAGCGTGACACCGGTGCCGTTCGCAACGCAGGAATGGATGAAGAAGGTGGAAGACCGCATCATCAAACCTACCGTGGACGGACTTGCAGAGGAGAACATCGACTACAAGGGATTCATATTCTTCGGTCTCATCAACGTGGAGGGCAACCCGATGGTGATAGAATACAACTGCCGCATGGGTGACCCGGAGACGGAGAGCGTGATGCTGAGAATAAAGAGCGACCTCGTTGACCTGCTCGAAGGTGTTGCCGAGGGCAATATCGCCGAAAAGGAGATTGAATTCGACGAGAGGGCTGCCGTATGCGTAATGCTCGTGAGCGGCGGCTATCCTGAGAAATATGCCAAGGGCTACCCTATAAGCGGAGTTGACCAGGTGGAGGGAAGCATCGTGTTCCACTCCGGCACGGCAATGAAAGACGGCGAGGTGGTGACCAACGGCGGACGCGTAATCGCTGTGAGCTCCTACGGAAAGGATAAGGAGGAGGCTCTGCAGAAATCGTTCACCGAGGCTAACAAGATTTGCTTCACAGACAAATACTTCAGAAGAGACATCGGACAGGACCTGTAGGAAACAACTGCTGCTGAATGAAAAAGAGAATACAGAACAGACTGGCAGAGAGCCGCTTCGCCTTTCCGGTGATGATCATTTATGGCATAGCGGTATGGCTGGGGGCAGGAACCGTGGCTGAGGGGGCATACCTTCAGCTGGCGTTCTTCGTGGCTTCCACGCTGATGATGATGATGCTCAACAACACCAACTCGCTGATAAGGATATACAGCCGCATGGTGTCATGCTCGTTCGTGGCAATTACGTGTGCTGCCACATTCCTGTTCAGTTCGCTGGAGAGCTGCGCCACGGGTACGTGTTTCATACTGTTCTACCTCTCGCTGCTGCGTTCTTACCAAGACAAGAGGGCACCGGGAATAGCGTTCTATTCATTCGCATGTCTGGGAATAGCGAGCCTTTTCTTCGTGCAGATCCTGTATTTCGTGCCGTTCCTGTGGATTCTGATGGCATCAAACATGATGGCGCTGACACACAGGATGTTCTGGGCTACAGTGCTCGGACTGGTGATGCCATACTGGTTTGCAGTGGGCTACTACGTGGTGACCGACCAGTTCGACGCATTCACAGACCACTTTGCTGAACTGGCTCAGTTTGAACCGCTACTGCAATATGAGGCACTCGACATCCATCGCATAGCGACATTCGCACTGGTGGCGCTGCTGGCGGTGATAGGAATAATACACTACATGCGCAACAGTTACCTGGACAAGATTCGCACGAGGATGATTTTCGAGATGTTCATCACGGTGGACATCCTCTCATTTGTGTTGATCATATTGCAGCCACAGCATTTCGACAATCTGCTGCCGATAATAATAGTGAACACAAGCTGCCTGTTCGCCCACTACGTGGCGCTGACAAAGACTTGGCTCACAAACGTGACTTTCATAGTGATGTGTCTCGCGACATTAGGTATAACAATTTTCAACTTGATGCCATGACGGAATTTCTTGCACAATTCGGATACCTCGGCATGTTCATATCGGCACTGCTCGCCGGCAGTGTGCTGCCTTTCAACAGCGAAGTGGTGATAGGAGCGCTGAAAGTGATGGGACTCGACCCCTGGATACTGCTGATAGCCGGTACGGTGGGCAACGTGCTCGGCGGACTGTTCAACTACTGGATAGGCACCTTCGGACGCATGGACTGGATAGAGAAATATCTCCACATCAAAGAGGAGAAGATAGAGAGGGCACAGCGTTTCATGGCGGGACGCGGAGCACTGATGGCATTCTTCGCCTTCGTGCCCATAATCGGCAGCGCCATAACGGTGGCGCTCGGACTGATGCGCGCCAACCTGACCGTGACGACATTGAGCATGACGGCGGGCAAGTTCATAAGATACGCACTCATAGTATTCGGAATACAACTGTTCCAATAAACTACAGACCGACAACTGACAGATAATTCTGACTGACAATCGGGAATGACTTACTGACAGTAATGATTGCAGACAACATTAACAATATCTGGCAGTAAACAGAAAATGATTTTCTGACTAACAACATAAATATAACATTTAAAATTAAGATTATGAAACCTACATTAGTTTTGCTCGCTGCCGGTATGGGCAGCAGGTATGGAGGACTGAAACAACTTGACGGACTGGGACCAAACGGAGAGACCATCATGGACTACTCTATATATGATGCCATACAGGCTGGATTCGGTAAGATTGTATTCATTATCCGCAAGGACTTCGAGGAGGACTTCAGAGAGAAGATCCTCAAGAAGTATGAGGGACACATCCCTGCGGAACTCTGCTTCCAGAGCCTCGACGCACTGCCAGAGGGTTTCTCTTGCCCTAAGGACAGAGTGAAGCCATGGGGCACTAACCATGCCGTGATGATGGCTAAGGATGTGGTGAAGGAACCTTTCTGCGTCATCAACTGCGACGACTTCTACAACCGCGACTGCTTCATGGTGATTGGCAAATTCCTGAGCGAACTGCCTGAGGGAAGCAAGAACAGATATGCCATGGTGGGATTCCGCGTTGGCAACACCCTGTCGGAGAACGGCACCGTATCTCGCGGCATCTGCTCTAAAGACACCGACGACAACCTCACTACCGTTGTGGAGCGCACAAAGATAATGCGCATCGACGGCAAGGTGAGCTATATGGACGAAGAGGACAAGTGGGTAACAGTAGACAACAACACTCCTGTATCCATGAACGTGTGGGGATTCACTCCTGACTATTTCGAATACAGCGAAGAATACTTCAAGGAGTTCCTCTCAAAACCAGAGAACATGACAAACCTGAAGTCGGAGTTCTTCATCCCGCTGATGGTAAACAAGCTCATCAACGAAGGCACAGCGACAGTGAAAGTGCTCGACACCACAAGCAACTGGTTCGGAGTGACTTATCCTGAAGACAGACCTGGCACCGTGGAGCGCATACAGAAGCTCGTCAACGACGGCGTTTATCCAAAGAAGTTGTTCTAAGATTTCAAGTTGACAAGTTAACAAGTTGACGAGTTGACGAGTTGACGAGTTAACAAGTAGACAAGTGACAAGTATACGAGTAGACGAGCTGACTGGCAAGTCAGCAAACAAACAGGTCGGCTCACCTACTCGTAAACTAAATATTATTCCCCGATGAACATAAACCTACTTACTGAGGTTGAGGTAGAGAACTTCAACCGTCTTATCGATGAAGCAAATCATATAGCGATATACACACACCGCAGTCCCGACGGCGATGCCATCGGTTCTACACTCGGTATGGCAAACTATCTAAAACAGAGAGGAAAGGAAGACGTGAAGGTCATCGTGCCCGACATGTTCCCGAACTTTCTGCAGTGGCTGCCGGGCACGATGGACATTCTGAGATACGACAAGAAGAAGGAGGAGGCTGAAGCGGCCACCCGCAATGCTGACCTGCTGCTGTGTCTCGATTTCAACGATGCAAGCAGGACGGCAGAACTGGAACCGCTCATCACGGAGTCTACGGCCCACAAAGTGCTTATCGACCATCATCTGAACCCGACGGTGGATGCCGACATCAGTGTGTCTCACCCTGAGGCGTGCAGCACATGCGAGCTGGTGTTCCGACTGATATGGCAGCTCGGCGGATTCGAGGAGATGGACAAGGACGTGGCAGTGCCGATATACTGCGGAATGATGACCGATACGGGAGGTTTCACATACAACTCCAACCGACCGGAGATATTCTTCATCATCAGCCAACTGCTCACTAAGGGAATCAACAAAGACAAGATATACCGCAACGTGTTCAACAACTACAGTCTCTGGCGACTGAGACTGATGGGCTACGTGATGTATACCAAACTGAACGTATTCGCTGAATATCATGCCGCTTATTTCACTCTGACAAGGCGCGACCTGAAGCATTTCCATTTCATGAAGGGCGATGCCGAGGGACTCGTGAACATGCCGCTGCAGATAAAGGGTATGAAACTTAGCATCTCGCTGCGCGAAGACACAGAGAAGCCAAACACTATTTGGGTGAGCCTGAGGTCGGTAGACGATTTCCCCTGCAACAAGATGGCAGAGAAATACTTCAACGGCGGCGGACATCTCAATGCCTCCGGCGGTCATCTGAACTGCACGATGGACGAAGCTGAGATGCTGGTGAACAAGGCTATAAGGGAATTCCGCTGGTAAGCCTCAATACATTCATGACAATGGCGCCACGTTAAAGTAACGTAATAAGCCAGTGAGAATAATAGGTATTTGAACAAATATTCGTATTTTTGCAAGGTTAAATTCCAACGAATAGAAATGACAATGAAGAAAATAGCATACTTCCTGATGACGCTCGTGGCAGCAGTAACGGTATTCTCAAGCTGCAGCGACGACGAGACATACGCCGACCAGAAGAAGCGCGAAAGAAATGCCATCAACCGCTTTATCAGCGAAAAAGGCATCAAGGTGTTGAAAGAAAGTGAGTTTGAAGCCAATGGCTGCGTCACCGACACTGCAAAAAACGAATTCGTTTATCTCGACGACTCCAACGTATACATGCAGATAATACGCAAGGGATGCGGCAAGAAGATCGAAGAGGGCGAGACTGCCACAGTGCTCTGCCGCTACGAGGAATACAACATGCTGACCGACTCTCTGCAGTCAACCAACATGATCGGTTATTACATCTCTGTAGTAGACAAAATGAACGTGCAGAACACGAGCGGCACATTCACCGCATCGTTCGAAGCCGGCGAGAGTCTGATGTATTCGCTCTACGGCAGCACCTCGGTGCCAAGCGGATGGCTCGTGCCGCTGAGCTACATCAATGTGGGCAGACCTGAGAAGGAGGGCGACGAGATTGCCAAGGTAAGACTCATCGTGCCTCACACGCAGGGACACCAATACGCTACAAGCGGTGTGTATCCATGCCTGTATAACATCACTTACGAAAGGGGAAGATAACCTATACAAATAAAGAAGGCGGGCGCAAGCTTGCCTTTTTTCATCACAGAATATAATAATCAACAAAATATTCACTCACCAATAAAAAGGAATTCAAAGATATGACACTGATAAAGTCTATATCCGGTATTCGCGGAACGATTGGCGGACAGACAGGCGACACGCTGAATCCGCTGGACATAGTGAAATTCGTGACGGCATACGCCACATTCATCCGCAAGAGCGGAAAATCTGAGAGCAACACCATAGTTGTGGGCAGAGACGCACGCATCAGCGGCGAGATGGTTCGCAGCGTGGTGTGCGGCACATTGATCGGCATGGGATACGACGTGCTCGACATCGGTCTGGCTACCACACCTACTACGGAGCTTGCCGTGATAATGTCGAAGGCTGCCGGTGGTATCATCATCACAGCCAGCCACAACCCTCGCCAGTGGAACGCACTGAAGCTGCTGAACAACGAAGGCGAGTTTCTCACAAAGGCTGACGGCAACGAAGTGCTTGAGATCGCCGAGAAGGAGGACTTCAACTATTGCGACGTTGACCACCTGGGCCACTACAAGAAGGACGACACGTTCAACAAGAAGCATATCGACTCTGTGCTCGACCTCGCTCTCGTTGACAGAGAGGCTATCAGAAACGCTCATTTCAAAGTATGCGTAGACACAATCAACTCTGTGGGCGGCATCATCCTGCCAAATCTCTTCGAAGCTCTCGGAGTGGAATACAAGATTCTGAACGGCATCCCTGACGGCGATTTCAACCATAATCCAGAACCTCTGGAGAAGAACCTCGGTGGCATCATGGGCGAGATGGCAAAGGGCGGCTACGACCTGGGTATTGTGGTGGACCCTGACGTTGACCGTCTGGCTTTCATCTGCGAGGACGGAAAGATGTTCGGCGAGGAATACACTCTCGTGTCTGTTGCCGACTATATCCTGGCAAACACCAAGGGAGGCGGCAACACCGTTTCTAACCTGAGCAGCACAAGAGCCTTGAGAGACGTAACGGAGCGCTACGGCGGCACTTACACTGCTGCTGCCGTGGGTGAAGTGAACGTGACTACAAAGATGAAGGAGGTGGGAGCTCTCATCGGTGGCGAAGGCAACGGTGGAGTGATCTATCCTGAGAGCCACTACGGCAGAGACGCTCTCGTGGGCATCGCCCTCTTCCTCTCTTCACTGGCAAAGAAGGGCATGAAGGTGAGCGAACTGCGCAAGTCGTTCCCTAACTATTTCATCGCCAAAAACCGCATCGACCTCACTCCGTCAACCGACGTTGACGCTATCCTCGTGAAGGTGAAGGAGATGTATGCCGGCGAGAAGGATGTGAAGGTAACCGACATCGACGGCGTGAAGATTGACTTCCCCGACAAGTGGGTTCATCTGCGCAAGAGCAACACCGAACCTATCATCCGCGTCTACAGCGAAGCACAGACAATGGAAGAGGCTGACGCTATCGGAAAGAAGCTGATGCAGGTGGTGTATGACATGCAGTAAGGCTGAATCAATTGGTGTGAAGCACCAAAGATAAACGAGGTGAAGCACATCGATGTGTGACATCAAAAACAACGATGCGAAACATCAAAAATCTGCGATGGGAAACATCAAAGAGAATGATGCGCAACATCAAAAGAAATCAAGATAAACATACAACGCGGTTCATAGGACAATACCTTGAACCGCGTTGTTTTATTTTATACAGATAATGGACAAAAAAACGTGCCCAACAGGGGCAAGGCCCGAAGCACGAAACGTGCCCAACAGGGGTAAGCAGCGTGCCCCAAGTGAGAAAGCAGCGTGCCCCAAGTGGGAAAGCACCGTGCCCATTTTCGAACCAATTTACCTATATTTGAGAGGGTAATCTGAAGCCGTCATATACTAACTGCTTCTAATGCAAGAAAAGTAATCTACAGCTGCCATATACTAAAAGCAACTTATGCAAGAAAAGTAATCTGCATCTCATCTACTGGGGAGAACGAGAGGGGGCTGAAGTCAGTGGAAAAGAATACAATACAGATGATAACCATCGCATAATAACACAAGCCCCCACCTAACCTCCCCCGTAGGAGAGGGACGAATAGCAAATCTTACAAAAGCAGTTTATATTGACAGACTGCTATGCAATCACTCTGCCACCAGTTTCTTGCCCTCACCATACGCCTGGTGGGCTATTCTGTTTATGATATTCTCTGCCATGTCTACGGTGATGCTACCGAGCGCCTCACACTCTGTGAAACCCTCAAAAGCCTTGGAGAGTGTGGCAAAGGAGCCACAGAGCAGCGACTCGAAATTGCGCTTGTATTCGCTCACCATCACATCATAGAACTCATCTGAACGACAGGCGAAACGCATCAGTTCCATCGGCGTGGTCTTGTTGCCGGCAGCTACGAAAGCCTGCAGCTCGCGCTCCAGTTCTTCTTCCACGTAGTTGATACGGGAGATGGCGAAGAACACTTCCTGATTGAATATCCTCGACACATCCTCGATATGCTCCGACATCACCTTCTTCACGTTCTTTGGCTCATAAACCGTCATGTCGGCACTGTCGGCAGACTTGCCTTCTATCACTCCGAGAGTGAAATACTTAAAAAAAGTGCGCACCACGGCGGCGAGCACTTTGTCTTTTCCTATATTCTCCATAATCTGTTATTCAAAAATCTTGAACTCATATCCCTGTTCCTTGAGCCAGCGCAACGACTCGGGCAAAGCGTAATGCAGTTTGTCGATGCTCTTGAGCGAATCGTGGAAGGTGATTATCGATCCGTTGCGGGCATAGCGCTTCACGTTGGCTACGATATCATCGGCTGTCATCCACTTACTGTAGTCGCGGGTCACGAGGTCCCACATCACGATGCGATACTTGCGGCCTACCCAGAAATACTGTTCCCAGCGCATCCATCCGTGTGGCGGACGGAAGAGGTGGCTATGTATGAGGTCGTTGGCTTTCTGCACGTTCTCACTGTATGAACGTGTGGTATGCTTGAATCCTCCCCAGTGGTTGAAGGTGTGGTTGCCCACCTGATGACCTGCCGCCACGATCTGGTCGTACAGCTCTGGATGCTTGCGCACATTGTCGCCCACCATGAAAAAAGTGGCATGGACACCGAACCCAGCGAGAGTCTTCAGAATGAATGGTGTTGCCTCGGGGATAGGACCGTCGTCAAACGTGAGGTATACCGCACGCTCATTCTTGTCCATCCTCCATGTCGCTCTGGGATATAGCCAGCGCAACCATATTGCCGGTTGCTCTATAAACATAATTTGTCTTGTTGTTTTCTCTTTAGAGATATGATATGAGAAGACAGTCTATCGCCTGTTTCTGCCCTACACCACTGTCATTATGGGGTTGTAGGCTGTCATGCGATAGACTGTCTGAGAGTTTCAATTTATTCCTGCGGCATCTGTCCGCCTCTTGCTGTATACTGCTGTGCCACACGGTTCAGGATACCGTTGATACGGCGTGCCTCAGCCGGGTCGAAGCTGTTTGCCACCTCAAGTGCCTGGTTCAGCACATATAACTGAAGCATGCAGTCGCGCTGCGACATGAGGAAGCGGTCCTGGCTGAGCGAGAGATACCAGTTGGCATACTGCTCCGCGTTCTTCACCACATATCCGAGCATCTGCTTTGCTTTCGACTTGTTGCCGATTTCGGCATAGGCTGCGGCATAGTCGAGACCTCCGCTCATGAAGTTCACCGGCACATTGTATGCCGGCATCATCTTGTCGGCATAGGCGAGCACCTTGGCGGCCTTGTCTTTCTTGCCCTCTATGATGAGATGCAGGGCGAGGGTCGACATCAGCTTGCGGTGGGTGTTACACATGCGCATCACGGTCTCGTCGAGATAGAGTCCCGGTTTGTCGAGACCGCCGAACTTGAATCTCTTCATCACGTTGTAGTATGTCTTCTCCGTGTCGAAGTTCTTAGCGTTGCCCTTGTTTGTGGTGAACGGCGTGATACGGTTAGCGAGTCCTTCCTGGATGAAGTTGTCGCCAAGGTTCATATAGTTCTCCTGTCCCACGGTCATCGCCACATAGATAGGACGCACCCAGTTACTCTGTGCGATGAGCTCGAGCATCATGAGGTCGCTCTTGTAGAGGGCGTTCTTGCCCTTCAGAGAGATCACCATGCGGTCTGGAATGGTGTCGCTCGCCATCATCATGCCGCTCTTGCGCACGGCATCCTTGTCTATCGTCACATAGAGTGTGTCGGTAGGAATGAAGTGGCTGTCTTTGTCGCGGCTGCGCACCCAGTTTTTCAACACGTTCTTGAGCTCAAACGGACTGTCGCCCCACTGTGCCTTTGCCTGCTCCGGATACTCCTTATAGAAGTTGAGCACCTCCTGCTTGGCGTCGGGATGCACCTCGATGTATTCGTTGGTGCCTGAGCAGTAGTCGAGTCTCGGCCATGTGATAGGCAGCGACGGCGAGTCGTATGCCGGGCGCACCATCTGGTCGATATACCAGTCGGTCTGCAGATACGACAGGTTGCAGACGCGGGCGTCGGTACGGATTCCCTCTGTATCCTGGTCATACCAGAGAGGGAAGGTGTCGTTGTCGCCGTTGGTGAAGATGATCGGATTACCCTTGTCCTGCAATGACATGAGATAGTTCTGTCCGAAATCGCGGCAGGTGTATCTTCCGCTGCGGTCGTGGTCGTCCCAGGTCTGGCTTGCCATCTGTATCGGCACGAGCAGACAGACTACCGAGATGGCTGCTGCCAATGCTACATTGTCTTTCTTGAACTTTTCTCTTATCAGGTCGATGATTGCTGCCACACCCATTCCGCACCATATTGCGAAGGCATAGAATGATCCGGCGTAGGCATAGTCGCGCTCACGAGGCTGCATAGGAGTCTGGTTGAGGTATATCACGATGGCGAGTCCTGTCATGAAGAAGAGGAAGGCAACCACCCAGAACTGCTTTGTTCCCTTGTCGCCCTTGGCGAGTGCCTGCCAGAAGAGTCCGATAAGACCGAGCAGCAGCGGCAAGCAATAGAACACGTTGTGTCCCTTGTTCTCCTTGAGGTCATCTGGGAGCTTGCTCTGGTCGCCGAGACGCAAGTTGTCAAGGAACGGTATTCCTGAAATCCAGTTTCCGTGCTCCAGCTCTCCGTTGCCCTGCAGGTCGTTCTGACGACCGGCGAAGTTCCACATGAAGTAGCGCCAGTACATGAAGTTGCACTGATATGAGAGGAAGAAACGGATGTTTTCGAGCTGTGTAGGCATCTTCACCTGGATAGGCTCTCCGCATCTGTCGTAGTCCACATTATATCCGTCTACTCCGCCCATCCAGCTCTCGTAGGCATCGGCATGGGATGAGTCGTACATACGTGGGAACACCATGTTCTGGGCATAGTTATACTTGTCTTTGGTGTTCACGATGAAGTATGAGTCTTTCTCGTCCTTGCTTGCTTTCTCCTTGCGCTGATATACCGGTTCTCCGATGGTCTTCGAAGGAATGCAATACTGTCCGTCTTCGTCGAATTTCACCTGTGAGGTGTATGCCTGTCCGTAGAACAAAGGACGGTCGCCATACTGGTCGCGGCTGAGATAGCTGCCCAGGGTGAAGATATCCTCCGGAGAGTTCTGGTCCATCGGCGGATTGGCGGTAGAACGGATCACGATTACGGCGTATGTGGAATATCCTATCATCAGCATCAGCATGGAGAGCAGCATGGTGTTCTTGATGCGGGCGGTGATGAGGTATTTGCCGTCTTTCTTGTATTTCAGGGCGAGATACAATATTGTCAGCACCACTACTCCGATTACCACTGCCGACCATCCGAATCCGTAGAACGGAATACCGAGCAGGCCCACGGAGAGCACGAACGAGAGGTTGCCCCTCAAGCCGTTGTTGCCGTTGAAACTCTCATAGATTGCCCACACCACGGTGGCAACGAGCAGCATGATGTATATTATCACTCCGGTGTTGAAGCTGAAGCCGAGGGTGTTGACGAAGAAGAGCTCGAACCATCCGCCCACCTTGATGATGCCTGGCACTACTCCATAGAGTATCGCCGCAACGATAAGGAACGAGATGAAGAGCGCCACGAGAGAGCCCTTGCCATTGGCATTCGGGAATTTGCGATAATAATATACGAGCACGATTGCCGGCACGCAGAGCAGGTTGAGCAGGTGGACACCGATACTCAATCCCGTCATATACATGATGAGCACGAGCCAGCGGTCGCTATG
>CAVBFA010000014.1:36473-37613 GCA_963594595.1 Oscillibacter sp.
CTATGAGGCTCGTCGGCATGGTCTTCCCACTTCAGTATGAGCCAAAACACCACTGCGGTGAAGGCTGACGAATAGGCGTAGACCTCGCCCTCGACGGCACTGAACCAGAAGGTGTCGCTGAACGTGTATATCAGCGCACCCACCATTCCGCTGGCTTCGATGGCGATGAGCTTCGACTTGGTGAGGTCTTCCCATCCGTTGAGGAGCAACTTGCGTGTCAGATGCGTGATGGTCCAGAAGAGGAACATGATACACGTGGCACTGAGCAGGGCGCTCATGGTGTTGACCATCCTTGCCACCTGCGACGGGTCGCTGGCAAAATGGGAGAAGAGGTTGGCGGTGAGCATGAAGAACGGTGCGCCAGGTGGGTGACCGACCTCCAGTTTGTAACCTGTTGTAATAAACTCCGGACAGTCCCAGAAACTGGCTGTCGGCTCGATAGTGCTGCAATATACAAAGGCCGCAATAAGGAAGGCGAGCCATCCGAGTATATTGTCAACTAATCTAAATTGTTTCATCAAGTTATATTGTTGTTAATGTTTTATGCCAATAATAGATTTGCAAATGTTCCACAAATGATTTGCAAAAATACTAAATTTAAAGCGAGCAGACTCACATTTTTTATATTTTAACTGATAAGTGACGGTGAAAAAACAACTTGGTATGATTTGAGCCTCATATTTGTTAACCCCAATCGGTCATTAGGGCTTGGTTGGATTTTGTTTGTTAAAACTCCCGAGGCGCCACCACGATCAGGAATTATTGATTCTCGAACGTCTTCCACTCCGGCAATTCCGGAACGGGAGCCTCAACGCATATCGGCTGCTTGGAGACTGGATGTACGAACTCCACCCTACGGGCGAGCAGCGAGATGCTGCCGTCGGGATTGCTGCGCTTGGCACCATACTTCAGGTCGCCCTTGATAGGACAGCCGATGCTGGCGAGCTGACAGCGTATCTGATGGTGACGACCGGTGAGGAGCTTCACTTCGATGAGCGTGTAGTTGTCTGTTGTACCGATTACCTTGTATTTCAGTATCGCCTTCTTCGCCCCCGGCTTCTCGCGGTCGTAGCTATAGCTCTTGTTCTGCTTCTCGTTTCTTACGAGCCAGCTCTCTATCGTGCCTTCCTCGTGGGGCGG
>CAVBFA010000015.1:0-36495 GCA_963594595.1 Oscillibacter sp.
AGGCCATGTCAGCGCTACTGCCTCTTGGTATTTATCTTCATCTAACTGTAGCTCAGCCGGATATAGATTAGCTGTAGTATAGTAGGTGTCATAGTCAGGCCGGACACCCCATCCATCAGCCTTGAAACCACCGGTCATCGGTAAAAGGATATAGTTTCCGTTAGGTCCTGTCACTTTCCATCGTGCAATGCCTTTCCTCTGCGACGGATCCAATGTTACTGGAAGTGTGTAAGTAACGGCTTCCCATTTACAATCTTCAAGCAGCTCTTCCCAGTCTTCTTTTGTAGGAATGCGATAGCCTACGCCTAAATTATCTCTTGCCGCATCGTCTCCGAGCTCAAGCACCGTCTTGCCGTCTTTCTCATTGTACTTTATAACACCATATTTATCAAAATACTTGTAGTTCGTACTATAATATTCCTTCTTGTTGGGAGAAAGCTCTCCCCAGGCATAGTAATTGCCAAGTTGTGTAGGCTTGGTTGTACCAATATTGCACTTAGCCCACAGCACTCCGCTTGCCAATCCAAGGTCAACGCAATTGTTAGGAACCGGCACGCCAGGACCCTTGACCGGACGAACTGATATTCCGTCAGGACGGCGTTTGCCATAACGGCGTATGCGGTCCTTCTCGAAAGCAAAGGTCCAACAGTTGTATACCTGATCGTCAATGCGACGCTGATTGGTCATACATACAGCTACAGATTGGTCCGCAGCGATTTCTTTTTTTGGCGCGCTGTTACTCTTAAAGCCTGCGAATGGGATAAAGATAGAGTTTCCGTTCTTCTTGCTCGTTATCTGATAGCCCGCAACACCGTTAAGCGTTGTTTCCTTGATTGTGGTTAATTTCTGATTGGTCAATTCTCTGAAGTCAGCCAATGTCGGCGTGCGCCAACCGTTTCCTAAATTCTGTATTACGGCATCGTCCTCGTCTTCAAGCGTCAGCTTGCCGTCTTCATTGTTATACTTGGTGAATCCCAGGCTTGGAGCACCCTCCTTATACCACTTGTGGTTGGGGTAGGTGTATTCCTGCTTTGGTGTTGTTTCACCCCAAGCGTAATAGTCGCCATACTGTTCAGGAGCAGAAGCACCGAGGTTGCACTTTGCCCACAGGTTGCCGCTCGGCAAACCGAGGTCAACATATTCCACGTCCTCATTAGTACCGGCAGTCGCTTTAAGCTGTTCAAGCAGCTTGGCAATCTCATTCCAGCCTTTCTCTTTGTTCTTGTTGCCCGTCTTCATTGCCTCTATGATCCTTGCCATATTGTTCACGATGGCGTCAATCTTGTCGTTGTTGCCGGCGAGTTTGTTGAGAGCAGCTTCAATGGCAGCAAACTTGTCGTTATCATACACTATATAATGTAGTGTATTCTCGATAGAAGCTATGTATGTATAGATGTTGTTGCCATGCTTGTTTATGATGTCATACAAAAGTTGGAGCTGGTCAGAATAGTCAGGCACAGACTTGATGGCAGTCTCAATGGCAGCAAGAATGTCAGAGTAGTCGCTCATGCTCTTGATAGCCTTGGCTATGAGGTCAGTCTTGGTTTCAAACGCCATCTGCTGGTCTTTCAGTACCGACTCGATAAGCGCCAGCTTCTCCTTCAACGCGATGGTCTGCTCCTTCATAGCAGCCTCGATGGCACCGAGCTTCACATCAAGCGTGGTGTTCAGGTCGGAGAGGATACCACTGATGAGATCCATCTTCGCCTCCATGGATATGGTCTGCTCCTTCAGGGCAGCCTCGATGGCACCGATCTTCACATCAAGCGTGGTGTTCACATTGCTGAGCACCTGCTCTATGAGCGCCAGCTTGTTCTCCATGGAGAGGGTCTGCGCCCTCATGGCAGCCTCGATGGCGGCGAGCTTGGCATTGAGCGTGTTGTTTACAGATGTGATGGCTTCCATGATGACCTGGAGTTTGGTCTGCTGGTCGGCATTCATCTTGTCGATGGCTGCCACGAGTATGTTAATCGCCTGCTCGTTTTTGAGCGAACCGTTGTTGATGGCTTCCACCACTTTGGTGAAGTCGTTTGTCACGGTCACTTCCATCTTATACTTCAGTAGGGTGCCGTCCTCCTCGCAGGAGCTGAAGAACAGCGGCGTAGCCAGCAGCATAGCACCAGCTAACAGAATGGATTTTAATTTACTCATAGTCTTATTGTTTTTGGTTATTGTTATTTGGGTTGACGGGTTGACGAGGATATTACCATTATTTGTTTAGGGGGAAGTAAATCAGGATTATCGGGGAAAGGCAAATCTCCTTGTCTACTCGTCTACTCGTCTCTCGTCTCTCGTCTACTCGTCTACTTGTCTCTTGTCTACTAAACTCATTCAGATTAAACTTCTAAGCCACTGCAGAAATGAACATCTGCGTGGCTTGGGTTCAGGAGGTGGATTGCTGCGTTGCGCCATTTCCCCTCTGCCAACCCCACGGTGGTCAATCTCCTCGTTTATCATCTCGCGGATGGTGTCGAGCAGTTGGGTGCGGTCGTCAAGAAGCTGCAGCGCCTCGTTTTTCTTGCTGTTCCGGTCGTCATGCCGTATGTTGTCGTCTGTATGTCCCATAGTAGTGAGGTTTTTAGTTTTTATGATATGCCGTTGTGTGGAATATTCCGTTGGTTTTATGTTGTGTGAAATATGTCGCAGATAAATATGTCGTATCAGTTGATTCCAGGATGCCTTTTTATGTTGATGCTGCAAATTTACATATAATCCACTTTAGCGTTTTGTTACTATCGGACAGAAATATGTGATAATCAGACTTTCTGCATATCAACGGATTGTTCTAATCGGACATCATATCCGTATAACAATCTGATATCCAAAGAGAAAGCATGAACACAAGACGAAATGGCGATTCCATGTATGTTGCTCCCCTCCCTATGGGGATGATGCGGAAAAAAGGATTGTCGGGTTGGCGCTTTTTTTTCATGATTTGTTTCATTTTCCCAACAAAATCACTATATTTGCAGACACAACCTTAATCATATCAAAGACTTGGGACTTATGAACACTCCACGATACTATGTCACCGCCGTTTGGTGGAACCTTATGACAATATGCCTTATGTTGGTTTCCTGCGGACAGGAACCGGTGAGGATATCCCCTGCCGAACGAAAGGCACTGAACAACACCATATCTTCCTCTCACAACATCGACACGCTGTCCATGATGCTGAAGCGCATGGAGAAAGAGGGCAACATGCTCGGCATCGCCATCGCCTACAGGGTGATGGGCAAGGAGATGCGCGACGACAGCCGGTTTGACGATGCGCTGTGTCTGCACAGCGAAGGACTGATGCTGGCGGAGGCAATCAGCGACACGCTGGAGATAGTGCAGGCACTCAACAACATCGGCACAGACTACCGCCGCATGGGGATTCTCGACCTGGCGCAGGACTATCATTACCGTGTATGGATGATAAGCAAGGAATGTAAGGACACATCGTATGACGCAAAGAAAAACCGCACGGTATCGCTTAACGGACTGGGCAACATCTATCTCACCATGGGCAACTACGCACGTGCCGACAGCGCCCTGCGACTGGCACTCGAGGGCGAGAAGGAGCTGCACAGCGAACTGGGACAGGCAATCAACTACGCCAACATCGGTACCATATTCCGCCATCGCGGCATAAGAGATTCGGCATGGGTATATTTCCGCAAGTCGATGGAGATAAACCGCCGCATAGACAATACGCTCGGCATATCGCTCTGTCATACCGACTTCGGGTCGATGTATGAGCTCGAGCACCAGTATGACAAGGCGATAGCCGAATACGAAAAAGCCTATGAGCTGATGAAAGCCTCCGACGACGAATGGCACATGCTCAACTCGCTCATCGCCCTGGCAGGTGTGAACATGGCAACGGGCAACGAGAGCAAGGCGATGCAGCATCTCGCCACAGCAAAGGGCGTGGCAGAAGAAATAAAGTCGTATGAGCATCTGGCGGAGATATACAACCTCTACTATAAGCACTACAAACGCATGGGCGACTACGGCGCCGCCCTCGCCTCACACGAAAAAGCCACAGCCATGCGCGACAGTGTGGTGGACATGGAGAAGATGAACCGCATACAGAATGCCGGACTGCTAATAGAGCGCAACCGGCAGGAGAGGGTGGTGAGCAAGGCGCATCTCAATCTTGAGAACGAAAAGTCAGCACGCTTCCTGACCAGTGTGGTCTTCACCATCGTGGTGGTGATACTTGTGGGCGCATTCGCCGTGTTCTTCTTTGTGCAGCGCATCCACCGGCGCAACCATCTGGCGCTGAAACGCCTTGCCGCGATGCGCGAGACATTCTTCACCAACATCACGCATGAGTTCAGAACACCTCTCACCATAATCCTCGGACTGAGCCAGAAGCTGCAGAAGAACGGGCAGGAGGAGGTGAGAAGCTCTGCGCAGACCATCGAACGCCAGGGAAAGGGACTTCTGACGCTCATCAACCAGCTGCTCGACATATCGAAGGTAAAGTCGCAGGTGGGCAGTCTGGACTGGCGCAACGGCAGCATCACCACATACGCAGCAATGATTGTGGACACCTACCGCAATTATGCACGCACAAAGAACATAGAATTGCAGTTCTATGCCAAGGAGGCGGTGACGATGGACTTCGTGCCCGACTACGTAAACAAGGTATTAAACAATCTGATATCCAACGCCCTGAAATTCACTCCCGAATACGGAAGGATAAATGTGACGATGTGGCGCAAGGAGGACATCCTCCACATGGAAGTGAGCGACACGGGCGAAGGCATGGACAAGGAGACCGCCGACAACGTGTTCAAGCCCTTCTATCAAGGCGAAACAGCGTCGAAACACATCGGGACGGGTGTGGGGCTGGCACTCGTAAAGCAGATAATAGATGCTATAAGCGGAAAGATAAGCGTAGAGAGCAAAGTGGGCGAAGGCACCACATTCCACATGGAAATGCCGATAAGCAACGCATGCAACAACAAGTTGGGCGAGGAAATGATGGCAGCCGATATGCCGGAGATGCAGGAGGAGGACAAGACGCTTGCCGACAGCGACGCCGCCGACAGCCAATGCACGGTGCTCGTGATAGAGGACAACCGCGACATCGCGGCATACATCGGCGATCTGCTGAAGGACAGCTACAGCGTTGCCTACGCCGTGAATGGAGAGGACGGTCTGCAGAAGGCAATCGACATCGTGCCCGACCTGATAATCACCGACCTGATGATGCCGGGCATGGACGGACTGGAGCTGTGTCGCCGAGTGAGGGCAGACAATGTGGTGAACCATATACCGATAGTCATCGTCACGGCGAAGGTTTCTGAACAGGAGCGCATAGCAGGCATCGAGGCAGGTGCCGACGCCTATCTCGCCAAGCCGTTCAATGCCGACGAACTGTCCACCGTGGTGGAGCGGCTGCTCGACCGCCAGCGCTCGTTGCGCAGCAAGTTCGGCGGCAGCATCTTCCACAACGGCAACAAGGACTCCAACGGCAACAATTGCCCCGACGGCAACGGTGACAAGGAAGAAGAGGCAGTGAGGCTTACGGATGCCGAG
Organism: Oscillibacter sp.; assembly: GCA_963594595.1. Taxonomy (GTDB): domain Bacteria; phylum Bacteroidota; class Bacteroidia; order Bacteroidales; family Bacteroidaceae; genus Prevotella. The sequence goes on from CAVBFA010000015.1 coordinate 5,536, forward strand.
CGCCGCTTCCTGGCAAAGACCGTAGACCACATCTATCTGCTGCTCGACAAGCAACAGCTCGATGTCAGCACACTGGCAGACAAGCTCTGCATGAGTCCGCGTCAGTTCCATCGCAAGATAGTGGCGCTCACAGGCTGCTCGCCGGCTTCGTTCATGCTGAAGATAAAGATGAAGCGCGCACGCCATCTGCTCGAGAACGACACGAAGATGAGCATAGACGAAATAGCCTCACGCTGCGGATTCGAACACACCTCCAGCTTCTACCACGCCTTCCGCAAAGCGTATGGCGTGACGCCGAAGGATGTGAGAAGAGAAGTGGGGGCGGGTTGAATGCCGGGACAGACATAATGCCCTTTTCCAAAATCCCGGAATCCAAGCAAGCCCTAACGCCCGGTCTGGATAACCCCCGAACGGCAGAAAATAGTGTCCTTATTTTCCGGATAGTGGATATTTTGAACACTTTTCATTGAAAAAAAGAATATTTTAAGTAAATATGACTATATTTGCGGTCTGAACATTTTTAGTGACGGTGAAAAAATAAAATGGTATTATTTCACCGTCACTTAGGAAAGGAATATTCATCTAACGACAGATATATTTATGGAAGAGAAAGAGCTGAACGTGAATATCGACTATCTCGTTGAGAAAGGTCTGGTGAACTATACCGATGGCGACATCGTGTTGCTCAGCAGCAATGACCGTGCCCATGTGGAACGCACGGTGAGACTCGAGATGGTGACGATTGGCTTTGTGGAGAATGGAGAGATGCAGTGCGACATCAATGGTGTCAGCGTGAAGGCTGCGGCTGGCGACTTGGTGATATGTCCGCCAAACTCGTTTATAAACAACAGCAAGTCTTCTTCCGACTATGAGGTGAGACTCATGGCATTGTCATACAAGGCGATGCGCAAGAGTCTGATTATCAGCCGCGATGTGTGGAACATCATGGCATACGTGGCGAGAAACCCCGTCATCCATCTCTCCAGCGAGTCACGCTTCCTCATCGACAAATACTATTCGCTCATACGCTACAAGATAGACAATCCCCACGGCTATTACCACAAGGAGATAATGCAGTCGTTGTTCCACTGTATGTTTTATGAGCTTGCCGCCATCATCGCTCCCAATCTGGATGTCAAGAGGATGGATGCCGGTTTCCGTCAGGGCGAACTCCTGTTCCATCGCTTTATAGAGATGCTTGCCAATGTCAACGGTAGCGACCGCTCCGTGAAGTCATACGCCGAGCGGCTCTGTGTCACTCCGAAATATCTCTCAACGGTGTGCAAGTCGGTGAGCGGCAAGACAGCCCTGGAGTGGATACACGAGTATATAGCCGAGCAGGTAACCCAGAAACTCAAATACAGCGACATGTCGGTGAAGGAAATCGCCGACAGCCTGGGATTCCCAAACATCTCGTTCTTCGGAAAGTTCGTGAAGAGCCGTTTCGGAGCGTCGCCAAAGGAGTACAGATACATACTGCAGAATTCCGTTCCGAAAGACGACGCAAAGTGAGAACCGCGGCGGCATCACCCCCCAAACGGCATGATGACCGTTTGGGGCATTGATCTGCCGCTTTCTTCATAGATGCCAGTTCCGGCTTGCAGCGAAAACCTGTTTGTCGGATTTTTTCATGATAAAGGGCATTACAAAGAGGCGTGTGCTAACGTCTTGATATATATAGAGAGGATTCATTATTCAGTCCCTCCCCTTCGTTAAAAACTACCTACAAGACAATGATAAAGACAATATTCTCATCACTCCTGCTCCTCCTTATGGGAACACCTGTCATGGCAGGCGACATATATGTGGCTCCTACAGGCAGTGACACCGCTCCGGGCACTGTCAGCGCCCCCCTGCTCACTCCTGCCGCCGCCATCAGGATGGCGAGGGAGTGGCGCCGGCTCAACAGACAGGAAACGGCTGGAGGCATACGCATCCACCTCAGTGGCGGCGACTACCGTCTGCTGAAACCGCTGTTTCTGCGCCCCGAAGACTCCGGCACACCGGATTCGCCCACTGTGATATGCGGTGATGACGGCGGCACACCGGCGGTGATAAGCGGCGGAATGCTTCTCGGCGGCTGGCATAAGGGATGTTCAGACACGAGGATTCCTGAGAATGTCCGTAGCCGCGTGTGGGTGGCAGACGCTCCAAGAAACGGAAACAGGATAGTATACTGCCGCCAGCTGTGGGTAAACGGCAGCAAGGCGGTCAGGGCACAGCAGGGTCGTTATGGCGAGATGATTCGCATGAAAGACTTCGATGTGGCATCACGTACCATCACCATACCAACACCCAAAGAAGACCTCTCTGGTGCAGGAGAACTCGAAATGCTCGTTCATCAGCGGTGGGCGATAGCAATATTGAGAATAAAGGAAATGCGTAATCTCGGCAATGGCTACACTCAGGTGTCATTCCATGAACCTGAGAGTCAGCTGGAATTCGCCCACCCATGGCCACAGCCCGTGATCGACGGTGAGAAAGGCAGTTCGTCGTTCTGCCTCGTCAATGCTCCACAGTTGCTCGATGCTCCGGGAGAGTGGTATCAGGACTATCCCTCCGGCAGGATATACTATCTGCCACGAGAGGGAGAAAACATGGCGGATGCCGATGCCGTGGTGCCGGTGATGGAATCATTGGCTGCCGTTGACGGCACGAGGGAGCGCACGGTACACGACATACAGTTCCAGAACATCACCTTCGCCCATTCCGCATGGACACGTCCGCTATACGAAGGACTGGTGACGCTGCAGGGCGGTTTCCGTATGACAGACGCCTACAAGCTGCAGGAGCCGGGACTGCCGGAGAAGGCGTCGCTTGAGAACCAGGCTTGGATAGCCCGTCCTGAAGCTGCCGTCAGCATCCGTCATGCCAGCGGCATAGACTTCAAGGACTGCCGCTTCGTCCATCTCGGAGCGACAGCGCTCGACTATCAGTTGGCAGCATCCCGTTCCACGGTCAGCGGATGCACCTTCTCAGACATCGGCGGCACCGGAATCCTTGTGGGACATTTCCCCGACGGGGGCTTCGAGACCCATGTGCCCTTCAAGCCGCTCGTGGCATCCGATCTATGCGACGCCATAACGATTACCGACAATGAGGTGTGCGACGCCGCCAACGAGGACTGGAGCTGTGTGGGAATAGCAGCCGGCTACGTCAGCAATATCGAGATAAGCCACAACGAGGTGCACCATCTCAACTACTCCGGCATCTGCGTGGGGTGGGGATGGACCCCACGGGAGAGCGGGATGCGCAACAACAGGATTGTTGCCAACTACGTACACGACTTCGCCCGCCAGCTCTATGATGTGGGAGGGATATACACCCTGTCGTCGCAGCCGGGGTCAGAAATAAAGAACAACAGGATAGAAGACCTGCATGAGGCTCCATACGCAACCAACGACCGCGCCTTCTACATCTATTTCGATGAGGCGACCGACGGATATACCGTCACCGGCAACTGGTGTCCGAAGGAACTCTTCGGCTACAACCAGCCGGGAAAGAACATGCTGATAAAAGGCAACGGACCGAAGGTGGACAAGGCTACGAAGGAAGCCGCCGGCAGACTGAGGCGATAATCCACTACTAAAACAATAGAATACAACAATACACAATGAGACCAACAAACTACCATCTGTTCGATTTCATGGATTTCGATACAGACCTCAAAAGAGATGAGTCGCTGTGGAAGGCATACAAGCCGACATCCGTCAGGGAGAAGGATGGAGACATCCTCGTGGAGGTGCCTTTCCAGAAACAGCAGCTTGCCAATGACATGGCTCCCGACACCGATGTGCCGCAGGAGACACAGACTCTCGTGATACGACAATATGAACCCGGAATCCTGCGACTCTTCATGGGATGTGGGGGAGAACAGCCCTCAGACACCTCGGAGATGCTGCAGATGAGCGCAAGAGTAAAGCGCTCACCGTTGCATGCCGAGCTGAAAGACGACCAATGGATCATTACCGACGAGGCTGGTGTGACAAGGGCGGTGATAAACATGCAGCAGCCGGTGCTCGACCGCTGGAGTGAGCTGCTGCCCGACCCGCAGGAGACACTCGACATGCGTCTCTTCCCGGATGGCAAACATGAGGTGAGACTCGCTGCCTACGACCACTTCTCGCCGCCACGCTACGATGCCCTGCCTTTGGCTTACTGCAAGCTGAACGGCAGGAGAGAGCGTGCCACGCTGTCGTTTGAATGCAAGTTGAACGAGTGCTTCGCCGGAACAGGAGAGCGCTTCGGAAAGATGGACCTCAGCGGACAGACTTTCTTCCTGAAAAACCAGGACGGACAGGGAGTGAACAACCGCCGCACATACAAGAACATACCGTTCTATATCTCCAGCCGCATGTATGGCGTGTTCTATCACACCACGGCATACAGTAAGCTGTCGCTCGCCGGAGTGTCAACGCGCTCTGTGGAGTTTCTCAGCGACCAGGCTCTCATCGATGCCTTCATCATCGGCGGCGACACCGTGGAAGAGATTACGAGAGGCTACCGCGACCTCACCGGCTATCCCTCAATGCCGCCACTGTGGAGCTACGGAGTGTGGATGAGCCGTATGACATATTTCAGTGCCGACGAGGTGAACGGCATCTGCGACCGTCTGCGCAAGGAGCATTATCCATGCGATGTTATCCATCTCGACACGGGATGGTTCAAGACCGACTGGCTCTGCGAATGGAAGTTCAACGAGGAACGCTTCCCCGATCCAAAAGCCTTCGTGCAGGGACTGCTCAAGAAAGGTTTCAAGGTGTCGCTGTGGCAGTTGCCGTATGTGGCAGAAGATGCAGAGCAGATTGACGAGGCACGCAAGAACAACTATATCTGTAAGCTCACCAGAAAGCAGGATTCCGAAGGCTCCAACTTCTCCGCCCTCGACTATGCCGGCACCATCGACTTCACCAGCGAGAAGGCTACAGAGTGGTATAAAGGTCTGCTGAAGAATCTTCTCGATATGGGAGTGAAATGTATAAAGACCGACTTCGGCGAGAATATCCACATGGATGCCGAATACGAGAACATGTCGCCTGAACTCCTCAACAACCTCTACTCGCTGCTCTATCAGAAGGCGGCATACGAGATAACGAAGGAGGTGACGGGCGACGGCATAGTGTGGGCACGTTCCGCATGGGCAGGATGCCAGAGGTATCCGCTGCATTGGGGTGGCGACTCCTGCAGTTCGTGGGAGGGACTCGCCGGTTCGCTGCGTGGCGGACTCCATTTCGGACTCTCCGGCTTTGCCTTCTGGAGCCACGACGTGCCGGGATTCCATACGCTGCCAAACTTCATGAACTCCGTGGTCCGCGATGATGTGTATATGCGCTGGACACAGTTCGGCGTGTTCTCCTCGCATATTCGATACCACGGCACCAACAAGCGTGAGCCATGGCATTATCCCAACATCGCACCGATGGTGAAGCGCTGGTGGAAGTTGCGCTACAAACTCATACCGTATATCCTCCGTGAGAGCGAGAAGGCTACGAAGAGCGGATCAACCATCGTGCAGGCACTTATCTTCCATCATCCCGAAGACAACAACTGCTGGCATATCGATGATGAATATTATTTCGGCGACGACTTCCTCGTTGCTCCCGTAATGAGCAGCGACAACTGTCGCGACATATATCTGCCGGAAGGCGAGTGGGTGGAGTTCTTCACCGGCGACCGCTTCTCTGTGAGCGACGGCGGCAGATGGCTGAAGGACATAGAGACACCGCTCGACCGTATGCCGGTCTTCGTGCGCAAGGGTGCCGTAATCCCCGTTTATCCGGAGGATGTAGACAGCACCGACGACATGGATATGAGCAAGGTGAAGAATCTCATCATCAACGAGGAGTTTAAGGGATTTGAGATTTGAGTGAGGAGTTTGGAGTGGTATTTCTCCTATGTGTCCTATGTGTCCTATGTGTCCCATTCCTCCCATTCCTCCCATCCCCTTCCCCAAGAAAAATATAAATCATTACAACTATGTGGAAACCCAATTTAGAAGAAACCAAGAAACACTATATAGACTGGTGGAACCATAAGGGCATCGTGCTCAACATGTGGGAACACTTCCAGGAGGGTGTCAAGCCCCATGCCGACGTGCCGATGCCGCCGGCACCGAAGTCGCTCGACCAGAAATGGTTCGATCCGGAATGGCGTGCCGAATATCTCGACTGGTATGTGGCACACAGTTCGATGAAAGCCGACATGCTGCCTGTTGCCAACACGCAGCTTGGTCCCGGTTCGCTTGCCGCCATCCTCGGCGGTGTGTTCGAGGGAGGTGAAGACACCATCTGGATTCATCCTGACCCCAACTACACCGACGACATCAAGTTCGACATCAACGACCCTGCCAACAAGAACTGGCAGCTTCACAAAGACCTGCTGCGTGCCTGCAAGAAGAAAGCCAAAGGCAACTACTATGTAGGCATGCCCGACCTGATGGAAGGCATGGATGTGCTTGCCGCCATGAAGGGCACCGACAAGGTGCTTCTCGACACCGTGACGCAACCGGAAGTGCTGGAGCGGCAGATGCAGCAGATAAACGACATCTACTTCCAGGTCTTCGACGAACTGTACGACATTATCCGCGAGGGCGACGAGATGGCATTCTGCTATTTCTCTTCATGGGCACCGGGAAAGATGACAAAGCTGCAGAGCGACATCTCCACGATGATAAGCGTGGAGGATTATCGTCGCTTCGTGCAGCCCTTCATCCGTCAGCAGTGTCAGAAGATAGACTATACGCTGTATCATCTCGACGGTGTGGGAGCAATGCACCATCTGCCAGCCCTTCTTGAGATAGAAGAGCTCAACGCCATACAGTGGACACCGGGAGTGGGAGAGCCACAGGGCGGCTCACCGAAATGGTATGACCTCTATAAGAAGATTCTTGCTGCCGGCAAGAGCATTATGGCATGCTGGGTTACCCTCGACGAACTTCGTCCGCTGCTCGACAATATCGGTGGCAACGGAGTGCATATCGAGATGGATTTCCACAACGAAGACGAGGTGGAGAAGGCATTGCGCATAGTGGAGGAATACCAGGAGAGTGCCGACGAGCCGAAAGCCGACGACAACACTATCCGTATCAACAAGACCATGACACCCGACGAGGAGGTGATGGCAATCATCGACAAGATAGAAGGCGAGGATGCCAATGCCGCTTCTGCCGTTGACGAAAAGATGAAAGCCCTGCCTCTCAAGGCAGCAACTCTCGGCAGACCGTCGATGGATGCCGTGGCAAAGGAAAGGATATTCGTTCTCGACGGTGCTACAGGAACCACTATCCAGCAGTATAAACTCACCGAAGAGGAGTTCCGTGGGGAGAGATTCAAAGACTTTGACGGGGAGGTCCGTGGAACAAACGACCTGCTTGCTCTTACTTGTCCGGAGATTGTGACAAGTGTGTACCGCCGCTTCCTTGAAGCTGGTTCAGACCTCATCACCACGAATACGTTCAATTCACAGCGCATCTCGCTTGGCGACAAGCATCTGCAGGACTATGCAAGGGAGATAAACCTTGCAGCTGCCCGTTTGGCAAGGAAGGAGGCTGATGCCTATACATTGATGAATCCGCGTAAGCCTCGTTATGTGCTTGGTGACGTCGGTCCTACAAGCAAGACCCTCTCTATCGGAGAAAGTGCGGAGTTCAACGAGGATATTCTTCATGATGCCTACTATGAGCAGATAGAGGCTTTGATAGACGGTGGCGTGGATGCCGTGCTTATAGAGACAATATTCGACATCGAGAACGCCAAGGTTGCCTTGCGGTGCTGCAAGGAAGTGATGCTGAAGAAAGGCTTCCGTCTGCCTATAATGATGAGTTTCACTGTGGCAAGCGAGGATGGACACAACATGCTCGGACAGTCGGTATTGGACTTTGTAAAGAGTCTTAATGACGACAGTGTGTTCAGCGTAGGACTTAACTGTTCGCTCAATGCCGCCAAGATGGCACCTATCATCCAGCGTATGGCTGCCGAGACAGACTATTATATAAGTATGTTCCCGAATGCGGGATTGCCGGACGAACACGGTCACTACCTCGACACGCCAAAGATGATGCAGGCAGAGGTATGGCCAATCGTTGAGGCTCATCTGCTGAACGTTGTTGGCGGATGCTGCGGTACTGACGATTTGCATATCCGTGAGATAGCAAAGCTCGTGCAGCCGATAGAAGGGTTGTTTATCAGTCCTCACTATCCTGGAGAGGGTGGGAATGCTAGACTTTCTAGTGATTCTAGAAATTCTAGTCTTTCTAGAAATGCTAGTACTCCTGTCAAAGAGGAGAAATGCTCCTGCGGCATCGACCACGATGCCGCCCACACATCAGCCCCATCCGCTTCTGCCGCTCCCGCTGCCACATCCGCTTCTGCCGCTCCATCCGCCCCATCCGCCAACGATGTTTTCGAGGCTATCCTTGCCGGAAAGGGCGACAAGGCTGCCGATGCCACAAAGCGTGCTCTTGATGAAGGGCTCGCTCCGCAGGACATCATAAACGGTCAGATGATACGTGCCATGAGCGAGGTGGGACAACGCTTCCAGGACGGCAAGGCCTTCGTGCCGCAGCTGCTGATGGCAGGCAGGGCAATGAAGACTGCTCTCGAGATTCTCAAGCCGCTGCTTGCCGGACAGGCATCCACTACGCTTGGCAGGATAGTGATAGGAACCGTGAAGGGCGACCTGCATGACATAGGCAAGAATCTCGTTGCCTCTATGCTCGAAGGCTGCGGCTTCGAGGTGAAGAATATCGGCATCGACGTGCCGAGCGAGAAGTTCGTTGAGGCTGTGAAAGACTTCAACGCCGATATCCTCTGCATGTCGGCACTCCTCACCACCACTATGACATATATGAGCGATGTGATAAAGGCTCTCGAAGACGCCGGCATCAGAAACGACGTGAAGGTGATGGTGGGCGGAGCCCCCGTCACACAGACCTTTGCCGACGAGATCGGTGCTGACGGATATAGCGACAACGCCAACTCTGCCGTGGCAAAGGCAAAGGAACTGATGAAGAAATGAATCCACACTCCCTGCATCCGTCTCCCACTATAGGGGGTATGGTGCGGGGAGTGGAGCAATAAACTACGATACTTATGAATACAAACAATCTCGCGACCCTCGACTGGGTCATTCTCGCTGCCTATTTCCTGATACTGCTTGCCATCGGAATGTGGGCAAGCTCTAAGGCAAAGAAAAGCGGAAACATGTTTCTTGCCAGCCGCTCTCTGCGCTGGCACCACATCGGTTTCTCCATGTGGGGCACCAATGTCGGTCCGTCGATGCTCATCGCATCAGCCAGTGCCGGTTTCTCCACCGGCATCGTGTCGGGCAACTACGCATGGTACGCCTTCGTGTTCATCGCCCTGCTCGCCTTCGTGTTTGCTCCACGGTATCTTGGCACCGGCATCTCCACGCTGCCCGAATTCATGGGACTGCGTTTCGGCGACTCCACACGTAATATCCTTGCATGGTATACCATAGTGACGATACTCATCTCGTGGCTCGCTCTCACGCTCTTTGCCGGAGGAATAATCATCCGGCAGGTGTTCGGCATGCCGATGTGGCTGTCGGCAATGCTGCTGCTCGCCATATCAGCATTCTTCACTATGCTCGGCGGATTGAAAGCAGTGGCATATACCAACGTATATCAGATGGTGCTGCTCATCATCGTGTCGGCAACGCTAACGGTAGTGGGAATATGGAAGCTCGGCGGCGAGTCTTTCTCTCATGGCATAGCGGTGCTTGCCAATCCCGATGTGGTGCCGTCAGACTATTGGAACCTCTTCCGTCCTAATACCGACCCCGGCTATCCGTGGCTGCCTATCATCCTGGGCTATCCCATCATGGGTGTGTGGTTCTGGTGTACCGACCAGTCTATGGTGCAGCCGGTGCTTGCGGCTCGCAACTTGAGCGAAGGACAGCGAGGTGCCAATTTCACCGGTTGGCTGAAGATTCTGGACGTGGCGATATACATCCTTCCCGGAGTGGTATGCTTCGCCATGGTCAAGACCGGCTGCTTTGGCAGCATGCAGGTAAATGCCGATGACGCCTATTTAAAGCTCGTCTATGAGCTTTTCCCTGCCGGTATGGTGGGATTGGTGCTCGCCGTGCTTACGGCGGCTCTGATAAGCACTATCGGCTCTGCCCTGAATGCCTTGAGCACGGTGTTCACCATGGACATCTATGTGAAGAACATCCGTCCGCAGGCGTCTCCCGAAGAGATCCGCAAGACGGGACGTGTCGTTACCGTTCTCGGTGCCTTGGTATCTATCATCATCACCGTTGCCGTAGACGGCATCAAGGGCATGGACCTGTTCAACGTGTTCCAGTCTGTGCTCAGCTTCATCGCTCCGCCGATGGCGGCAGTGTTCCTGATGGGAGTGTTCTGGAAGCGCTGCACCACACTTGCCGCCAACATGACGCTGACGTTCGGCACGGTGCTCAGCATCGGCACAGGAATTCTCTATCTTTGGGTGATACCGGGATTTTCCGAGATGGTGCATTTCATGCTCCTCTCGTTCTTCATCTTCATCGGTCTGGTAGCGATGATGATAGTGGTAAGTCTGTATGACATGAATGCCAACGAGAAACACGTCATCGTGGCTGTGAAGGAAAAACCGGCAAGGAGCGTCATCATAGCGTGGGTGGCGCTTGCCGTGGTGATGATTGCCCTCTATGTGTTTTTCAACGGCAACTGACAATACTGTAGCACGGAATATATAAGATAGGATTATAAAGAAAGAATGTTGGTTTTATGACGGTTGGATGACAACCCCATAAAACCAACATTCTGCTTTTTATTATTCCCATCAGCCATTGACCATAATCTGATATGGACGATAGGACAGATGTCTGTCAGTCTACCAGCACCACGGTGACTCCACGGGCTGCCTGTGCACCGATAACAAGAGCCTGCTCGATGTCGGCGGTCTTTGACGGACCGCTGATGAACGTTCCGAAATTGTAGCGCGGGTCCATCTCTATGCTGGCGTATGCGTCGTGCATGTTGTTTACGACATTCTTCTTGTCGAGCACAATCACGAGATATTCGGATATGAACAGCAATGCCTTCTCCTTCATCGTCTGCGGAATCCAGATGCATCCGTTCTCTGCCACTCCCACCGTGCCTCTCACGATTGCCACGTCGGTGCCGTTGAGGTCGTTGGCTTCCGCCACGGTGTCGGGATTGCGCAGTTCCACGGCGGCAGAACCGTCGCCGGCATTTGCCTTCAAGCCATCCACAGTTATTTCCTCCAGGTTTGAGGCAAACACCCTCGCATCGGGATATGCCCTGCACACCAAGGCATTGAGGTCGGAACCGGCAGAAGCGTCGGTGATGACATGTCCGCCCACCGACTCCGTCATCTCGATGAACTGTTTCAGCGTGTCTTCATATTCGATGCCCTTGATGTCCATCGCCGGCATATCGTATTGAGCATGCGTGTTCTGACGCAGCTTATTCAGAAAATCTTCTTTTTTCATACTCTCTTGCGAATTGTTTCTTCATGCTTGTTTTGCAAATCGTTTTTCCTCACTTTCTACTTCACTTTTCCTTCCTTCCACAGTTCATGGAATGATTTCTTTGCGAATTCAGGCATGGCGTGTCCGATACCCCATGCGTTGATGTTGCCGATGTTGGCGAGGCAGTCAGGAACGTAGTTGGCGAGCGGTGCGAATTTCAGAGCCGTGGTGTAGAGGGCAGGGCGGTCGAACAGATATTCCATGCCTGCCGACATCGCCTTCTTCAGCTTGTCGGCTTTTCCCAGTTTCTCCAGGCTCTGCCGCCATACGTATATCTGCGAGCCCGGTCCAACCTTCGACGGACATACATTGTCGCAAGAGAGACAGAGGGTGCATGCCGAAACGTTGTCGCTGTATTTCCGTGGGTCGCGCAGCATACCGAGGTTCACACCCACAGGACCCGGGATGAAATACGTATAGCTGTAGCCTCCCGAACGGCGGTATACCGGACAGGTGTTGATGCAGGCACCGCAGCGCATGCATTTCAGCGTCTGCCAGTGTTCGGTGTCAGCCAGCATGTCGCTTCTGCCGTTGTCCACGAGCACCACGTGCATCTCTGCTCCGGGTCGTGCCTGACGGAAGTGGGATGTGAAGGCAGTGGTGGGCTGTCCTGTGCCGCAGCGGCACAGAAGACGCTGGAATACGGCAAGCGACTTGTAGTCGGGCACTATCTTCTCTATTCCCATCGCCACGATATGCAGCTTGGGCATAGATGTGGTCATGTCGGCATTGCCCTCGTTGGTGCATACCACGCAGTCGCCGGTGGCTGCCACGCCGAAGTTGCATCCCGTCATGCCGGCACCTGCCTGCATGAACTGGTCGCGCAGATGCAGACGGGCGCAATGGGTGAGGTAGGTAGGGTCGTAGTTGCCTTTTTCCTTCGATATTCCCTTCTCCTCGAACATCCTGCCCACTTCCTCCCGTTTGAGATGGATGGCAGGCATCACGATATGGCTCGGCTTCTGATGCAGGAGCTGGATGATGCGCTCGCCCAGGTCGGTCTCCACCACATCGATGCCGTGCTGTTCCAGATATGGATTCATCTCGCACTCTTCGGTGAGCATCGACTTCGACTTCACCATCTTCGTCACACCGTGGCTCTGCAGTATGGAAAGTACTGTCTCGTTGAACTCTGCGGCATCCTTCGCCCAATGCACCTTCACTCCGCGGCTCTCCAGCGAGTCGGAGAACTGCTCCAGATAATCCGCCAGATGGGTGATGGTGTGCTTCTTTATCTGCGAGGCATGCTCGCGCAGGTCTTCCCACTCAGGCAGTTGCTGTGCCATCTTGTCGCGCTTCTCTCTCACCGACCAGAAGGTAGCGTCGTGCCAACTGGTCTTCTCTGCATCCGCCACAAAGCGGGCGGCTCTCTTGGAATGTATTGTGCTCATAACCCTGCTGCTAATATCTGGACTACGTGGATGAATTTGATAGGCATCTTCTCTTTCTTGGCGATGCCGGCCATGTGCATGAGACACGAAGAGTCGGGTCCCGTCACGTATTCCGCTCCGGTGGCGATGTGTCTCCTTATCTTCTCTTCTCCCATACGTGTGGAAACGGCTGGCTCCTCGATGGAGAACATACCGCCGAATCCGCAGCACTCGTCCTTGCGTTCCGGCTCATGGATGGTGATGCCGTCGACGAGCTGCAAGAGGTCGATGATCTTGTTGAATGGCTTGACGTTGCACTCCGAGGGCGACGACAGGTTCAGTTCTCTCACTCCGTGGCAGCTGTTGTGCACGCTGACAGGGTGGGGGAACTTTCCCGGCACTTCCTTCACCTTCAGCACGTCGTGGAGGAATTCCACGATGTCCATGATCTTGCCTGAAGAGACACATTCGTGCTTGCCTTTCAGAATTTTGGGATAATAGACTTTCACGTAAGCGGCGCACGATGCTGAAGGGGCTACGATGTAGTCATAGTCTTTGAAAAGTTCATCAAAAGACTCAATCACTTTCATCGACTTGTCCTGGAAACCGGCGTTTGCCATCGGTTGTCCACAGCATGTCTGCCGCTCAGGATACTCCACGTCAAGTCCGTAGTGCTTGAGCAACTTGTATGTGGCTACACCAGCCTCTGGATACAGGGCGTCCACATAGCAGGGGACGAATAATCCTACTCTCATAATGGATGTGTTATTAATGTTAACCCGTAGGCGGAATTGATTTTAGATGATTATAAATTTATCGAGTCCGTTACTCCGCTGATTCATAGGATTTTAGTGGCGTTTATGCCATCCCGTGTCGGTCAGCGTTTGTAAGACTCTTATACAAAATTCTATAAAATACTTGAGATACACAAGAATTTTTCGTGAAATGTTTTCAGCATCCAACGAAAAATGCGGGAATAACTAAATGTTTTTTTCCTGAAGAAAAGTGTCAAAGTATCATTTTCGGGGGTGCGGAACGTGTCTAAAGTGCATCAGCTGAATGAGTTAGGTGTAATGATACTTTTCCGGATTCTTTACAGAAAAGTATCATAGAAGTATCACGAAGTATCATCGGAGCTGTTGTGCTGTCTGGTAAGACTTTTGCAAGCCACATAAAAGGACAGTCATTTCTCAGGTTGGTCTTTGTTTTCAAATTGCCGACTCACAATCATCGGCAAGGATAACAAAAACTACAGGAATTGGGCACGGTGCTTGCCCATGTGGGGCAACGTGCTTGCCCATGTGGGGCACGGTGCTTGCCCCAAGTGGGCATGATCTGTGTCCAAACCGTGCCCAAAATAGTCATGAAAAAACATCTGGTTTTCTGCCGTCTGCAAGTCATGCTGCATAACGGAGAAAACCAGATGGTCTTATGTTTCTTTATGTAAGTTATTACATTCAAAACGCTTGGTCAGAGTTTAATCCTCATCGCCCCAGAGGTCGAAGCCATTGTTGTCCTTGGCGGTCTCTGGCTGAGAAGTACCGTTCCAAATGCTGATGTCCTTGCCGCCGAAGCCGTAGTCAGTCTTTATAGTCACTTCATCCTTCTTGGCAGACAAGTCCTTGTAGCTCCTCACGCGATGCTTCCGACGGCCATCACGTTCTCGGTGTGCACCTTCATCAGCGTTATCTCAGGTGATATGTATTTCTTTTTCATTTTGCTTGCTTGTATTTTGTTTTGAAGACTGATTTTGTCTGGCTTTAAATGTTTTACTCCGTCTTTATACTCTCCACCGGATTCTCCGTGGCTACATGCCACGACTGTGCCACTACCGTAAGAATGACCACCGCCGATACGCCCACGAAGCTCAATGGAAAGAGCCACCAATAAATTGGCGTGTGCTCGGCGAAGCTCTGCAGCCATTGGCGGCTCAGCCAGTAGCCGAGCGGCGCGGCAATGACGAACGACACGACGAGAGGCACGCTATAGCGCACGGCAAACAGCCGCACTACCGCCCCTACCGAGGAGCCCATCACCTTGCGGATGCCTATCTCCTTGCGACGGTATTCGGTTTCGAACATCGTGAGCGAGAACACTCCTATGATGGTTATTATGATGCAGATGATGGCGAAGAGCTTCACCTGGGAGATGAAGCGGAACTCATCCACGTAGGTCCGCTGCAGCGCATCGTCGAAGAACTTCATCTTATAGTCGCCGTATGAGGCATCCAGACGGTTGAGCACCTTTTCTATGCCTCGCTTTGCCTCTATCTTGTCATGTCCCTCTGCCACACGCACGAAGAGATTATAGCAGCGGTCGCCCATGCGATTCATTGCCAAAGGGTCCAACACGAGGAAAGCGACGGAGAGGATGCTGTTGTCGTTGCGCACCGACTTCATCCTGAAGTTGTTGCACACTCCAACGATGAGGTAGTTTTCGTCGCCCCATCCGCTCCGGCTGCCTATCGAGTCGCCCACGTGCAGCCATTTGTATTTGTCCATCATTGTGCGGTTCAGGATATACGCCCCAGTCTGGTTGTCCGACTCCTTGAAGTCGCGTCCCTCCTCAATCTTCAGTCCCATCGTGCGCAGATATCCGGGGTCGCACAGCATCACCTGCATGTTCATCGACTTGTCGCCGTTGCCGCGAAACCATCCCATATATTGGTCGCCGGCACCTATTGCATCCTGTGCATACCCCACGCTCTCCACGTATGGCAGCTTCTGCAGTTCAGCCCGTATGGCAGCTTTCTTCTGACAAGCCTCGGCTGTTAGTCCGGTGAAGAGCACCTCGTTCTTGGCGAAGCCGTAGTCGCTGTTGAAGATGTAGTTCGACTGGCTCGCCATCACACCAATATATATCGCCAGGACGAAAGCCACGCAGAACTGCACTCCCATTATCGCCATGCGCAGCTTCCTGCCGCGCGGCGATAGTCCGAAGGAGCCTTTCAGCACCATTGCCGGTGTGAACGACGTGCTGTACCATGCCGGCACGACAGCCGACAGGGCACCCACAGCCAACGCTGACACAACCATTACTGTCGTTAGAATCGCATTTGCCCCGAAACTGATGTCTCCCGACACGAGATTCATGCATGTCTCGCTGCGCTGGAAACCCATCACGATGAGGAAGGCTATGAGTAGACCTATAAAGGCGATGCCCACATTCTCCATTATCATCTGCAGACGCAGACTGCTCTGCGAGGCCCCCATCACACGGCGTGTGTTTATGCTGCGTATGCGCATCGGCACTTCGGAGAGCGTGAAGTTCAACAGGTTCAGCAGGGCTATGAACAGGATGAATACCGATGCCACGGTGAGCACATCCACCAGGTTGCGGTTGCCCTTGTCGCCCAAGCCTACGCCGGAGAAATATATATCATCTACCGGGGTGAGCCGGAAGCTCTGACCGTATTCCTTCTCGAATTTCTTCTCGTCGGTATACCCCGTCTGCCTCATCACTTCCTTCTTGAACGCACGCTCCACAGCCGCCTTGTTAGCCGGATCGTCAAGGCGCACGAAGATGTTGAAGCTCCACTCCGATGCGTCGCCGGCATCCTTCGGGTTCTCACACATATAGAGTCCGTTGCCTATGGAGCAGTTGTCGGGCATGTCATCGCTCACTCCAACAATGGTAATGGGCTTGTCCACGCCGTTTTCCTTCAGGGTGAACGTCTTGCCGACCGCCTTGTCTGTACCGAAAAGTTTCCCGGCTGTGCTGCGGTTTACGATAGCCGTCGCCCCGTAGTCCCAGGTCTTGCTGCTGCCGTACAGCAGCTTGTCGCTGAAGAATTCCACGCCGGGTTTCGACATACCTATATATAATACATTTATAGTGTTTTCGCCGATGGTCACGTCTGTCTGCCTGTTGAATGCCATATTCACCGTCTGTTCCACATGAGGAATCTCCTTTATTACCTCTTCGTATGGGCGACAGAGATGGCATCCCCATTTGTTGTCGAAGAGTGCGGTCTTCACTTCGAGTCGGAACGTGCGGTCGTGGTCCTTGATGTTGTAGTTGTATGTGCGGTTGTATATCACCTGTGTCATGAACAGATAGAACGTCGCCACTGCCACTCCCAGTCCGAACAGGTTGAGCAGCGTTGCCAGGCGGTAGCGGCGGAACAGATACTGTAAGCTTTTCATACGCCATTCCTCCCTTCTCAAAGAATATTGTTGTTGTCCACCACCTGTCCGTCGAACAGGTTTATGATGCGGCTTGCCATCTGGGCATCGTGCTGCGAGTGGGTCACCATCACTATCGTCGTGCCTTCGGCATTGAGCTGTGCGAGGAGTTCCATCACGGCGAGTCCGCTCTTGGAGTCGAGGTTTCCCGTCGGCTCATCGGCGAGGATGAGCTTCGGTTTGCCCACCACGGCACGTGCTATGGCAACACGCTGCTGCTGTCCGCCCGACAGCTGCTGCGGATAATGCTTGGCGCGGTGGCTCATACCCACCTTGCGCAGTATTTCCGTCACTCGTTCGCGGCGTTCCTTTGCCGGCACGCCCATATAGCGGAGCTGCAGGTCTACGTTCTCTTCCACGGTCAGCTCGTCGATGAGGTTGAAGCTCTGGAACACGAAGCCGATGCGTCCGCGGCGGTAGCGTGTGCGTTCCTTCTCCTTCAGTCTTGCCACCGGCTCTCCGTCGAGCCAGCACTCACCGGAGTTGGGGTTGTCGAGAAGTCCGAGAATGTTCAGCAGTGTGGACTTTCCGCAGCCGCTCGGTCCCATTATTGCCACGAACTCTCCGTCGTCCACGTTTATACTAACGCCGTTCAGTGCTACGGTTTCCACTTCTTCCGTGCGGAAGATTTTCGTCAGGTTTTCTGTCTTTATCATTGCTGTATGTTTTTTTATGTCTTGTTGTCTCGATATAAATTGCCGTTGTACTCTCTATTTCAGTATCAGCACTTCGTTGTCCTTGAATGCTTCGTAGCCGCTCGTCACCACGCGTTCTCCCGGTTCCAGTCCGTCGGTCACCTCATAATACTGAGGGTTCTGTCGTGCTATGCTGATGTTGCGGCGGTAAGCCTTTTTGCCCGATTTGTCGAGCACGAATATCCAGTTGCCGCCAGTGGCTTGAAAGAAGGTGCCGCGCGGAATGAGCGTTGCCTGCTGCGACTTTCCCAATGCCAGTTCCACGTAGTGGGTCTGTCCGCTGCGCATCTGTGCCGGCCGTTCGCCCACGAATACGAAGTCGGTGCGGAAGGAGCCGTTGCGCACCTCCGGATACACCTTGCGAACACGCAGTCGGTATGTCTTGCCGTCGCGGTTTATCGTGGCGAGCAGTCCGGGGCGCACACGGTCGATGTAGTGCTCGTCAATCTGTGCCTGCACCTTGAAGTCGGAGAGGTCGTTTATCTGTCCTATGTTCTGTCCGGCAGAGATGTTCTGTCCCAGTTCCACATCGAGCAGTCCGAGTTCGCCGTCGATAGCCGAACGTATCTCGAGTTTGTTCTTACGTTCCCGTACGAGCAGCACGTTCTTCCTCATATTGTCGAGGTTGTCCTCCATCTGTGCCATCTGCACCCGACGGTAGATGCTGTCCTGTCTCAGCCGTTGTGCCACGAGGCTTTGCTTGCGTCGTGCCAGCCGGTAGTCCTCCTGGCTCTGAGTGTATGTCTCCTTACTGATGAGCCTTTCCTTATACAAGCGTGCGTTCTGGTTGCAGGCGCGCTGCTTGCGTTCACAGTCCATGTCGAGCGTAGCCTGTTCGGTGCGGTTGTTCAGCCGGTCCTGTTGCATTGCCACTTGTGTGTTGCGCAGCAGGTTCTGTTTCTCGGCAAGCTCTGCCTCGGCATTGAGAATCTGCAGGTCGAGGTTGCTGTTGCTCAGTCGCAGTATCACGTCACCCTTTCTCACACGTGTTCCCTCTTCTACAACTTTCTCTCTTACTATGCCACCCTCCTCCGGAGAAATCTGCACCACCTGGATAGGCACCACTTGTCCGTTCAGCCGCACGTAGTCGTCGAACCGTCCGTGGGTCACGTTGCTTATCGTCAGGTCGCGCATGTCCACGGTCATCGTGCTTGCCGTCGAACTGAACACTATCCATACGAGTACTGCCGCCAATGCAGTTGCCGCAGCGATATACCAAACGTAGCGGCGGAGGAATGTTTTCTTTTCTATCTGTCGGTCCATAATATATTTCGTTTTATAATGAGGCTTGCCTGTAGTATGCGAGCAGTCTTCTGTTATACATCATTGTAAGTTGGCTTTGCAGTAGTTTCACTCTCGACTGCAGCAGCGTCACCGCCGCCGTCCTCACGTCGATAGCCGATGCCATGCCCTCCTCAAACTTGCGTGTGGTGATGTGTGCGGCAATGCTGTCCGCCTCCACCTGTTCGTTCGTCTTCAGTATCTCCTTCTCGCTGTTCCGCACGTCGGCAGTGGCTTCCGCCACGAGGCGGCGCAGTTCCGACCGCTCATAGTCGAGCGTCTCACAGGCACGGTCGAGGGCTATGCGGCGCGAGCGCACCGTTGTCAGAGTGGCAAGGCGGTTGAAGATTGGTATGCTGAGCGTGAATGCCACATATTCGCCGGCGTTGTTCTTGAACTGCTGGCTGAAAGGCGCATGTCCACTCGTATCCATATTACGGAAGAACGAGGTGGACACGCCGCCGGAAAGAGAGATTTTCGGTAGAAAACCGCTACGGGCTGCCCATAGCCCATAGCGTGCTGCTGCCACTTGGTTTTCTGCCTGGGCTATGCGTGGGTTCCGGGCAAGTGCAGCAGGGGTGACACCGCCGTCAGCCTCTGACAGGAGAGACAGAGCTTCAACAGACGGTCTTTCCACTATCAGTGTGTCTTCGATAGGGAAATTCATCAGCTGTTTCAGCGTGAGCAATGCCTTGGTGGTCTGACTCTGCATGTGGGTCAGTTCGTAGTCGTCGGCGGCAAGAGTGGCGCGCATCTGTGCCACGTCAGCCTCGCTCTTCTGTCCCACCTCTGCCATCACCTCGGTCTGGCGGAGCAGCTGTAGGCTCTCCTCACGCTTCTGCATGGTGTGCTCCACGGCTCCCTGACAGTAGAGCAGATCCATACACGCCTTGCATACTTGCAGCGCTGTGGCATCCTTCTCCGCTTGTACTGCCGAGCGTCCCATTGCCACGTTGGCTCGTGCCATGCGCAGCTCGTTGTAGCGTTGCAGACCGTCGAAGATGGTGAGCGAAGCCTGCAGTCCGTAGCCGTTATAGAAGGTACTGACGTTGGTGTAGGCGTTAGTCTCCGGGTCTACGGCGCGGCCGAAGTTCATCTGTGCACTCACGGAACCGTACACCTCAGGCAGGAATGCTCCGATGGCACGTGTCTTGGCGGTGCGGTTCTCGTCGAGGTCGAACTGTTTCTGCCGCACGCTGTGGCTGTGGTCTGCGGCATACTTCATGCAGCGCTCCACGCTCCACGGTTCTGCTGCCTGCACCGATATGGCGGCTATCAAGAGTAGTGTTGATATGAATGAACGTTTCATTGTCTTTTCGTTTTCTTTTCTATCTGCAAATTTACGCCACGCCATCATCGCTTGGAATATATTCGCCGGGAAAATAGCCCGTTGTATGATTATCATACAGCATATTGTATGAAAATCATACACCTCGTTTATGAGTGGCATTTCTCGTTGTGTGTTCAGGAAAAAGATGTAACTTTGCCGTATCTCATAAAGACGGAAGTCATTATGGCTGAAGAAACAAGAAAATACATTAGGAGGTTATATGATAGAAACTTATTGCGACACTATACTGGTGGTGGATGACAACCAGGCAATACTCACGGCCCTGAAGATTTGTCTTGCAGGGGCGTTCCGACGTGTGCTCACTCTCGAAAGTCCCGACGGTCTTGTAGCCACGCTGAAGAAGGAGGATGTTGATGTGGTACTGCTCGACATGAATTTCTCACTCGGCGTGAACACGGGACAGGACGGACTGTTCTGGCTGCGCACACTGAAGAAGCTGTATCCGGATACTCCCGTGGTGCTGATGACGGCATACGCTGATGTGCAGCTGGCGGTGAAAGGATTGAAAAACGGAGCTGCCGACTTCGTTACCAAGCCGTGGGACAACGACGAACTGATTCGTACGCTGCGCGATGCTGTGGAGAAGAACCGTGTGGTGGTGCCGCTCGACAAAATGGAACAGCAGCATGTGCATAGAGTGGTGGAACAATGCCGCGGCAATATGAGCCGCGCTGCCGAACTGTTGGGCATAACGAGACAGACGCTCTACAGAAAGTTGAAAACAGACAACTGACGACCCAACTGACCTTACTATATAAATTAACTACGCAATATGAACCCTTATTATATCATAGTATTTCTCATCGTCATCCTCGCAGTGATTATCCTTTGGGAGTGGCGCCACCAGCGGCGTCTCTCCAGTCGTGTACGGCTGATGCGTGAGGCTCTGCGCAACCGCGACTTCATGTTCCGTCTGCCCACCGACGGTATTATGCCGGGCGAACGCGACCTGCAGACGATGCTCAACGATATGGGTGGCGAGATAAACCAGCTCATGGCGCGCAGCGAAGTGGAGTCGTGGCAGCGGCTCACCCGTGTGCTTACCCACGAGATTATGAATGCCGTAACGCCGATACAGAGCATAGCGCAGGCTTACATGGGCAGTACGATGGTGAAGCAGACTCCCCTCGAAGAGGGCATACGAGCCATCTACGATATCACGCGCAGCCTGTCTGCCTTTGTGGAGAGCTACCGCAAGATGACGCAGCTGCAGACTGTGACTATAGAGGAAATCGGACTTGAGCGTATGGTTGCCAATCTGAAGTCGCTCTATCCCAAGCTCTCCTGGCATGTGGACCTCGGTGCAATCCGCACTCTGCGTGCCGATGCAAGCATGATGCATCAGGTAACGACAAACATCGTGAAGAACGCCGTTGAAGCCGGAGCGCACGACATCAGCCTTACCGTCACTGCCGATGCCGGCTACACGCAACTGCTGATAAGCAACAACGGCTCGCCGATACCAGCCGAAGTGGCACGCGAGGTGTTCGTGCCTTTCTTCACCACCAAGCGTTCCGGTTCCGGCATCGGCCTGTCGCTTGCCCGTCAGATGATGATGGCACAAGGCGGAAACCTGATACTCGCCGACACGCCACAGCCCGGCTACCACACGACATTCGTAGTAATGATAAAAAGTTGACGAGTTGATTACTGTGTTAATAATTGAATCGCTCCCGCTCTTGCATCGTGATTCGGCACAAGGGCGAGAGCGACAATTTGTTTTTTTTCTATTTGGGTTAACCACCAAAACGGTCATTAGGTCGTTAAATGTATTTTTTTTACAACAGCTTGCTTGGATTCGGGTTAAATCCTAAATCCAGACAAATCCTAACGACTGTCTGGACTTAAATCTTCTCAAAGTCCTTTATCTTTGCCGAAGGCTTGATGAAGGATACTTTGAATGCGATGTCAGGATCCATATCCGACGGGATGGCATTCACGAAATCCTGTCCCTCCTTCGTAATGTCCTCGTCGGGGATTCTTATCATCACGTTGCCCACAATCACAGCCACGCCGAAGTCGGCATTGTATTCAAACCTTGCGCCCTTAGCCTTCTTCAGGGTCTCGGCGAGCGGTGCGCCCACGGTGATTGTCGTTCCGCCGGCCTCGATGCTCTTTGCGGCAGGGGCGTCAGTTGTTTCTTGGGCAGCCTCTTCCGGCTCTGCCGTTGCGGTGGTGTCAGTGGCAGTAGTGTCGGCAGCCTGCACAGAGTCCTGCAGCGTGTCGTTGTTTGCTGTCTTGTTACCACAAGCGGAGAAAGCCACAATGCCTGAAAGCATTACTACGGGGATGATTTTTTTCATAATAAACAATTTTTGGGTTATTAAAAACTTGGGTATGCAGTCATTACCTAACGACCGATTTAGGTTGAATCCTGCATTTTTCTCAAGATATGATAGCCAGACCTGATTGTCATATGGTCTTGTCAAAGTCGTCGAGAGCCTTGAAGAAGGCGTCGATGTTCTCCATCGGCGTGTGTGGCGGTGTGTCGCAGCCGCTGGAGAGGACGAAGTTGGGATACTGCTTCATGTCTTGCAGCAGTCGTGTCGTCGTATCGTACATCTGTTCCGGAGTGCCCTCCTTGAACACAGACACGGGGTCGATGTTTCCCATGGCGAGAGCCGTCGGCGGCACATCCTTTATCACCTGCCGCATGTCGCACTTGTTGCCGAAGTGGTATGCTGCCGCTCCAGTAGCCACCATCGCCTTTGTGCAGTGGCCCGTGTTGCCGCAGTTGTGCAATACGATGCTGAAGGAGTCGTCCTGCACCTGTCTCACGATATATCCGATGTAGTCGGAAGAGAAGCGTTTGCAGTCGTCGTCTGACATCAGTCCTGCCGCCGGTTCTGCCATCACCACTCCGTCGACGCCTGTTGCCTTCAGTGCCTGGCAGTATTTCAGTATGAACTCCGTGCATTTTGCCAGCAGCGTGTGGGCAGCGTCGGGGTCTTGGTATATCAGCACCATTATCTCCGACATGTCGTAGAGTCTGCCGGCGAGCGAGAACGGACCGATACATCCGCCCAGCACCGGACGGTCGTTGACAGCCCTTGCCGAAAGCAGGTTCGCCTTGAGATATTCAGGCACTCTGGCAGCCTTCAGCGACGGCACCTTGAGCGCCTTTATGTCGTCGGCATCGTTCAGCAGATGGCCTACAACGGCAGGCACGGCATCCTCGGTGAAGTGTATGTCCGCTCCGAAAGCCTCCGCCTCCACGGTGAGGTCCATGATTACGGTGGCTGCCGCCGTAGGGTATTTTCCGGCGAGAGCCTTGATAGCCTCGAAGTGTGTCTGTCCGTTGCAGCAAGCCTCCCTCACGCTCTTCCCCGTCAGTTCTATGCCGGGATGCGTCATCACGGGCACGGCGACGGTCTTGTCGTTCTGGATAACACCCGTTATCCATTCTTTCATGGAAATGTTCATAATATTATAGCCTCCTTTTTATATACGTTTTTCAATATCATGACGCAGATTCGCATGAAGTGTAATCATCAACCCCGAACCGGCATAATCACCTGTTCGGGGTTGTCCCGAACCGATAACAGAATCCGGGTTTATTTTCTCTGTTTTTCGAGGATTCCCATCAGCTCGTCCATCGTGTTGGCACGTAGCATGGCGATGCGCGTCTGACGGAAGTTAGGTATTCCCTTGAATATCGGACTTGCGGCGAGGTGGCGCCTTGTGTGCAGGATGCCACGGTATTCGTCGATGCGTTCCACATTGATGCGCAGCTGCTCTTCGAGCACGTCGAGCATCCAGTTGAACGTCATCTCGGGGTCTGGCTCCTTGCCGTCGAGATAGTCGCGTATCTCCTTGAATATCCACGGCCGTCCGAAGGTGGCGCGCCCTATCATCACGGCGTCAACGCCATATTCCTCGAAAGCCCGTTTCGTTTCCTCCGGCGAGGTGATGTCGCCGTTGCCGATGATGGGGATGTTGATCCGCGGGTTCTTCTTCACTTCGCCTATCAGCGTCCAGTCGGCAGAACCGGTATACATCTGTGCCCTCGTCCTTCCATGTATGGTGAGAGCCTGAATGCCGCAGTCCTGCAGCTGTTCGGCGAGGTCGCAGATGATGAGGTTGTCGTTGCTCCATCCCAGTCGCGTCTTCACCGTGACGGGAGTGTTTACCGCCTTCACCACGTTTTTCGTGATGTCGAGCAGCAGCGGCACGTTCTGCAGCATGCCGGCTCCGGCACCTTTTCCAGCCACCTTCTTCACGGGGCAGCCGAAGTTGATGTCTATCACGTCGGGATGAGCCTGGTCTTCCACTATCTTTGCCGCCTCTACCATCGACTCCACGTCGCGTCCGTATATCTGGATGCCCACGGGGCGCTCCTCATCGCTGATGGTGAGCTTGTTGACGGTACTTTTCACCGATCTTACGAGAGCCTCTGCGCTCACGAACTCGGTGTATACCATAGATGCTCCGTATCTCTTGCAGAGCATGCGGAATCCGATGTCGGTGACATCTTCCATCGGTGCGAGAAACAGAGGGTGATCTCCAAATTGTATGTTTCCTATTTTCATTGTTTACTTGTCTTCTTGTCTGCTTGTCTGCTTGTCAACTCGTCTGTTTGTCAACTAATATCCTTGTCAACTCGTCAACTTGTCAACTCGTTAGCTAATATCCTTGTCAACTTGTCAACTAATCAAATGATACATTCCTCCAGCCAGTGCCTTTACCATTCCCTTCATCTCCAGTTCGAAGAGCAGGGCGGTGAGCTTGTTTATCGGTAGTCCTGTGGATACCGTAAGCACGTTCATCTGCTGGTCGTTGTTCTTGGCGAGAGCGTCGATTATTGTCTTTGCGTCGCCTTCCACTTCGGGGAAGAGACTCCTCTCTATACCGTTCTTCTGGGCTGTGGCGAGCTGTGCGTCAGTCTCCCATCCCATGTCGCTGACGAATGACTCCGCCGATATCACCATCTGTGCTGACCGGTTGCGGATAATCTTGTTGCATCCTTCAGAGAGGCTGTCGTCTATTCTGCCGGGGAATGCGAAAACGTCGCGGTTGTATGAGTTTGCCAGCGAGCAAGTGATGAGTCCGCCGCCCTTTGCTGCGCTCTCCACGAGTATGGTGGCGTCTGACATGCCTGCCACGATGCGGTTGCGCCTCACGAAGTTCACTTTGTCGGCATTGGTATTCGTGAAATGCTCCGTCAGTAGTCCTCCGCATTCCACCATCCTGTTTGCCGTCTCCCTGTGGCGGGGCGGATACAGGTTGTCGAGTCCGTGGGCAAGCACTCCCACAGTGGGTATGCCGTTTTCCAGCGAGTGTCTGTGCGCCATGATGTCCACTCCGTATGCCAGTCCGCTGGCAATGAGGATTTCGGGACACAACACCTTGATGTCTGCAATGAACTTGCGTATGCAGTCGTCGGCATACTGTGTGGCGTGGCGTGTTCCCACGATGTTGATCACCCGTTTGGCATTGAGGTCGGCATTGCCTTTATAGAAGAGTACGAGCGGTGCGTCGTTGCATTCTTTCAGCCGCTGCGGATAATCGTCGTCGGATATCAGCAGCACCTGTATGCCGTGGGCTGCCGAATATTCCAGTTCCTCCTCCGCTCTCTGCTGCAGTGGGGCGATGTCTTTAAGCGAGTTGGCGAGACGCTTCGGACAGTCGGGCACGATGTCGAGCACGTTGTCATGATGGTCGGCGATGTTTGTGAACGAACCTGCCCTGTGGAGCAGTTCCCTCATCGCCGGGATATTATAGAACCCCATCCTCGACAGCGTCAGGGCATTGAGTCTTTCTTGGTATGCTGTGTCCATCCGAATCGTCTTATTTGTTTATGTATTCCTTGAAGGCTTCGTCGTATTCGGGACTGTTGGCGAGTCTGCCGTCAACGAGGCAGACCAGGTCTATCACTCCCTTGAAGCATATCTTGTTGTCCGACGCACGGTAGATATCCTGATGGAACACGTATTTTATTCCCTCCTTGGTGAGGTTCAGACGTGAGAAGAACTCGTCGTCGCATCTGAGAGGAGTCTTGAACTGCAGGTTCATCCTTGCCACCACGGCGTCGGTTCCTTTTCTGTGCATCTCTGCGAAGCTGAGTCCGCATTTCTGCAAGAACAGGTGTCTTGTGTGTTCGGCGTAGTGCAGGTAGTTGGCGTTGTTCACTATTCCCTCGATGTCGCATTCGTAGTCGCGCACCATCATCTTGGTCTCAAATATATAATCCATATTTGTTATGTTTCTGGTTTCTTATGATCAAAAAATCCCGTTTTCATCGATAAAATCAGGTCTCGTTGTCTTCCGCTTTTTTCTTAAATCATCAGACTTGCAATCTTACAAAAAAGCAAGTCATTGGATAACGCTGAATTATCCGATGCTTGCATCGGTCAGAAAATCCACTTGTCCAAGTGCTGCTGAAAACTTGAATAAAGAATATCTGATATATGGCAAAGGTAAATATAAAAACTGAGATAAACACTCCTTTCTGAGGATTTTCTTGCGCAGGCAAGGCATTTTGCGGATTAAAAACGGACAAAAGCTGCCTTGTAAAAAGCAAAAGACTGCAAGCCGGTCATAAGAAAATAAAGTAAGCGTCCTAATGACCGATTTGGGGTAAAAAGGTAAATATCGGGCGTAAATATACCAAAAACAGGCGATTTTGATAGAAATTGGCCATTTTTTGTAAAAAATATCCAAGTCTTTTAGCATTTTTTCCGCTTACTTTGCAGCAGAAACTAAACACGATATTGCACCTGTGCAACACATATAAAAATATAAATTAAGTTTTGCATTTTTTTGATATGAGGTCAGTAAACAAGAAGGCAAGTAAACAAAAACAAAATAATATATAACGATGAAAAGAGTAAAGAAGAAGTATCAAACACCTGTGACCCTCTCGATAGAGGTGGGTCTGATCCTTCCCATCGCCGCTTCGCCGGGTGGTGGTGTTACTATCCCTGGTGGTGGCAATGCCAGCGGTGGAGGTGGCGGAGGAACACCGCCGCCAATGCAGAGTCCGCCGCGCAACCTTTGGGGGAGCGGCTTCCAGACCGAGGACGACGAGGAGACGGAGAACGGAATCGAATGGTAAGCGCCGCCACGCACCGTCGGGCAACAGCCAACTGGCACCGCCAGGCAACGACCAATCGTAAAACACAACAACCCATTAGCAAAATCAGAAAAACGAAACATAATATGAAGAAAAGAATTTTCATGCTTGCGGTCTTGATACTGTCAGGGCTGCAATTTGCCGTAGCTGCAATAGACGAACAGCTGCGAGCGCTCATCACCGCCTCCGACGATATCGAGGTGACGGAAGTGACTAACGACGAGGCGAACCCGTGGACCGTAGCGGACGGAATGGCGTCGAGTACAGTAGGTAAGATAAATCAAAATTTATCTTCCACTATTACGATTAAGTTTAGAGCTAAAGGCCGTATTACAATAAAGTACGATTTCACCTTTGATCCTTATTCCAGCTCCGACTATCGAAAAGTGTATATGGATGGCAATCTGGACTTGAGTATTAATACTGCCAATAAAACCCTAACAACTCAGACTCATTTTTTTGACTTGGATGAAGGTGAGCATGTGTTAGAATTAACCCATTATCATTTTTATTACCTTTCCAATAGCTATAGTCAGGTTCTTTCTATTGGCAATATCCGCTTTCAAAACTTAGATAGTCAGTATATGACAATCAATCTCTCTGCTCCAGGCACCCTCGGTGTAGAGGCGTTGGCGCTTGTTAACACTTTGCCCGATATGCGTTACCTGCGTCTTACCGGCAAGATGAATGCAGCAGACTGGAATACTATCAGCAATATGACAGGTCTTTGGGCTATTGATATGAAAGATGTCGATATTACAGCAATACCTGCAAGTGCATTTGCCAAGACTTCTTTGCGCTTTATCGAATTCCCTGCCCAACTTAAGACTATTGGCGAAAAAGCTTTTTACGAACGCCCTCTTGTCGGTCGGCTTGTGTTGCCGGAAAGTTTGGATAGTATCTATTCAGAGGCTTTCTATAAAAATTTTTTAACAGAGGTTATAATACCTGCAAATGTTAAATATATGGGAAATTATGCTTTTAACGATAACGACAGACTTACAAATGTGACCTTAGGCAGCGGATTGACAGAAATAAGTAGTTCTTGTTTTAATAGCTGTGGCGTACTTGCTATTGTCAAAGGCGGCGAAAACGTAAAGACGATAGGAAGTGGTGCTTTCAATTATTGTAGTGAGTTGAGGAGTGTCAGTGATTTGGCACCTGTTACAGTAGGTAGCAGCGCGTTCTATTATTGCAAAAAATTGGAAAATTTCAATTTTTCAAATGCTAAAACACTCAAGTCTGAAGCTTATAGGGAATGCAATACTCTGACAGATGTTGATTTAACAACAGTTGAAACCATTGAAAATCGTTGTTTTATTAGCTGTACGGGTTTAAAGAAAGTTGTATTGGGTAACAATATAAGTAAGATTAATGAATATACATTTACGGATTGTAATGCTCTTGAAGAATTGCATATTGGTTCTTCTGTCTCTAATTTGGATAGTAGATGCTTTTATACCTCAAGTTCTTCATTGAAGAAGGTGTATGTAACTGCGCCTGCACCACCTTCAGTTTATAACAACACCAGTTATTATCCGTTCTACTCAACTTCAGGCATAACACTTTACGTTCCCGAATATGCCATGGTGAGCTACAAGCTCGACAACTACTGGAGCAAGTTCACCAAGGTGGAGCCGAATCCGAACACACCCGACAAGGTGAACCTCTACAAGAAGCTGGAGCTTACCAGTAATGCACGCATCCCGAACTCACCGGATATCTATCTCGGCAAGGGAGGAGCGCTCATCGTCAATGGAAACAATCCGCAGGCGTTTGGTAAATACTCACAGTATCTTTCTATCGGAGACCCCGAACTGTCCTCATCGCTCATCAGCCGTTGTGAAGCCATTACGTCCGCCGCTTCGCAATTCAACTTTGGTATTGGTTCAACCAGTGGTTATGGCTATTGGTATTATATCTGTATGCCCTATGACGTGAAGCGTAGCGACATCATCCTGCCAGAGGGCACAAGCATCGCTGTGCGCTATTACGACTCTGAGTCGCGTGCCACAAACGGAGCTACGGGCAACTGGAAAGACGTGGCTGCCGACGGCATCCTGCGCAAGGGACAAGGATACATCTTCCGTACAAACAACACTGCAGATGTAGGATTCCCCGCCACCGAGGAGACCCACAACGACATTTTCTGCAGCGAAGCCGTAACCACACCGCTCGTTCAGTATGCGGCCGTAGAGAGCGCAAACGCAGGATGGAACCTCGTGGGCAACCCATATCCTTGCTTCTACGACATCTATCACATGGACTTCACAGCTCCGATCACAACATGGAACGTAAGCAATCGTACCTTTAGCGCTTATAGTGTGGCCGACGACAATTTCGTGCTCACACCGCTGCAGGCATTCTTCGTTCAGAAGCCCGAACTGGTAGAAGCCATTACGTTCCAGCCGGCGGGCAGACAGATCAACAAGACCATCGACCACTCGGCTTTGGCTATGCGCCGTGCAGCACGCAGTCAGCAGGTGCAGCGCAAGCTGGTAGACGTGTCACTGACATGCGCCGACCGCACCGACCGCACACGTGTGGTAGTGAACGCCAACGCTTCTGACGACTTCTGTGCAGACAACGACGCCGTGAAGATGATGGCATACGAGGGCACTCCGCAGATATACACCATCGCCGGCACAGACCAACTGGCTGTGAACGAGGGTGCTCACCGTGACGGTAGCGTGGCATTAGGCATGTATCTGCCTGCCGACGACGTATATACCATCGCCGTAGACCGCGACGAACTGGGCGTAAAGCTGCTCGACTATGGCGTGGAGGTAGAGATGCCATACACCTTCAGCGCTGCTGAGGGATACGCAGACGACCGTTTCACACTGACCTTCGAGACGACCACTACGGGCATCAACACCATAGCTACTGACGCCGACGCCGACAATGCCATCTACACTATCGACGGACGCCGCGTGAACAGTACCGCCAAGAAGGGCATCTATATTCAGAATCATAAGAAAAAAATAGTAAAGTAAAGCTACTATGATCAAGTCAAGATATATACTGACTCTCCTCGCCATGCTGCTAAGCATGGTGGCGAGAGGACAGGACTTCAACCCCGACAGTCCTCCCGAACCGGGAGCACGCTACAAGCTGACGCTGAAAGCCCAGCCTGCAGAGGCTGCCACCGTGAGCGGAGGCGGACTGTATGTCGTGAACGCCAATGTGAGCGTGAAGGCTGTTGCCAATAGCTCCAACTGGCGCTTCATCAACTGGACCGACGCTGAGGGCAAGGTGGTGAACACCAACAGTTCGTTCACCCACCGTAAGCTGAACAGCAACGAGACGCTCACAGCCAACTATGAGTATCAGAAGACAAGCCGTCTGACCGTAGCCTACGACCCGTCGTCGATAAGGACGAGCGAGGTGAAGGAGTATGCTGTAGGCGTGACCTACTCTTATACGGCGTCTACATATTCCGACTATACGTTCGTCAACTGGACAACAAGCGACGGAACGGTTATCTCTA
>CAVBFA010000016.1:0-35335 GCA_963594595.1 Oscillibacter sp.
AGAAGCCCTCAGCATTGTCACGATTCAGTATCGGCGGATATGGCGAGGCCGTGATGAGCAGAAATTTCTACAGTCAGCATTTCAACCGCTACCGCGACCCTGATACATACAAGAATGACGATAGCCACGGACGCTTCGACCTGCCTCACGTCACATTGAATATGGGTTACGATTTCGGTCACGGCTGGACAATGGGCATGGAAATCGAATTCGAGCATGGCGGCACGGAGAATGCCGTGGAGATTGACGCTGACGAGAGCGGAGAATACGAGGCTGAAACAGAACGCGGAGGTGAAGTGGCTCTGGAGCAGTTTTGGATCAACAAGGCTTTCTGGGGAGGAAAGTTCAACATCAAGGCCGGTGAAATAATAATACCTGTAGGCGAGATCAACGCATATCACATGCCGAACAATTTCTTCTCAGTTTATCGCTCAGAGGGCGAGGCTAAAATGTTGCCTAACACATGGCATCAAGTAGGCGTGTCGCTGTGGGGACGATTGCCACAATGGCGCTATGAGGCTATATTCACGTCCGGACTTGATGCTGAGCGGTTTGGACACAACTGCTACGTGCATTACGGAGCGACAAGTCCGTACGAATACAAACTCGCCAACGTTTATGCAGGAGCTGCAAGAATCGACAATTTCTCCATTCCAGGAGTGCGTCTCAGCCTTAGCGGATACTATGGATATACTTTCAAGAATACAGAACGCAAGGCAAGCGCCTCTTACAACAACGTGCATGGAGCACTGGCAATCGGCAGTTTCGGATTCGAGATGAACCGCTGGAACTGGATAGTACGCGGAAATGCCACTTACTCTCATCTTGATGATGCTGCAAAGATGACCACTTTCATGAACTCGTTCCCTAAACATACACAGCAGGACGGTTCACCATCCAAGCACTCACCTATCGCAAGCAACGCTTACTCCGTAGGACTTGAGGCTGGCTACAACATATTCTCACAAATCAGCAGCCTGAACGAAAGACAGAAGCTCTATATCTTCGGCCGCTACGAAGACTACAACACATATGCCGCAGGCAAGCAGAAGGTGGCTTACAAGTATGACAGAGTGAAGAGAATGTCGCTTGGTGTAAATTACTCCCCTGTAAAACAGATTATAATAAAGGGTGAATACAGCAACCGCTTCCTCTGCCACGGATACAACAATGAGCCAAGCGTATCGCTGGGAATAACATACAATGGATGGTTCTTGAAATAAGAAGGAGATTTCGAGAAAGAAATGATAGACCATAAACTTAATAATAAACTAAAAGATCAAAAGAAATGAACAAGTTTTTCAAGTATTCTATGATGTTTGCCGCTTCATTGGCTTTCACAATGGGCTTTACAAGCTGCAGCGATGATGACAACGACGAACATGTAGGAACATTCAGCTCCAACGAGCTGAAGGAAGTCAACGCAGACTATGTTGACAACACGGTTGTTGCAACATACCGCAACCTTGCCGACTATAACAAGCAGCTCGTTGCCGACATCAACGCTATGTCTGACGATGCCGGCGTTGCAAAGGCTTGCGAAACATGGAAGCAGTCACGTAAATGGTGGGAGTTCTCTGAGGCTTTCCTCTTCGGAGCTGCCGGCGACTATGCGCTCGACCCACATACCGACACCTGGCCGTTTGACAAGAAGCAGTTTGAAAGCTACATGAAGCTGTACAAAGACCTGGAGCTGGGTGGTGAAGGAGAAGAAAACGAGTTGGCCACAGACAACATTAACGATGCCATTACTAACGGCCAGAACCTGACAGGCTTCCACGCTGTAGAATATCTTATCTTCCGCAACGGAGAGCCACGCCACTTCGCTGACATGACACACAACGAAATCTACTTTGCCAAAGCAGCTGCACAGGATCTCTACCTCAGCTCCTTGAAGCTCGTTTCTGCATGGGGTGGCGAGGTTTCTGCTGATGAGCAGGCTCTTCTCGACGAGGTTGAATTCGCATCTTCCATCAACTATGGCGAGAACTTCAAGAATGCAGGCAACGCCGGTTCTACCTACTCTACCGTTATACTTGCATCTAAGGAAATCATTGCCGGTGCTAACGACATCATCGGTGAGGTTCGCGACTCTAAAATCGGTGCTCCTGCAACAGGCGAAGACGTTAACTACATCGAGTCTCCTCATGCCTACAACTCTATCCAGGACTTCTACGACAACATCATGTCCTGCAAGCACGCTCTCTATGGCGGTTGCACAGTTGACGGCACTACACCTGAGGCAAAATCACTCATCGGCGTCTGTCTGAGAAACGGAAAGACAAAGGCAGCAGCCCAGAACGTTATGACCAACCTTGAGAATGCTCTCTCTAAGATCAGCAACATGAAGAAGCCATTCGTTCTCTACTACACAGACCAGAGTGCTAAGGATGCAATGGAAGCTCTCGACGGACTGGAGGAGTCTCTGAATGCCCTCGACGACCTGCTCGACTAAGCACATTATAAAGAAGAAACAAAATAACCGTTGGTGGTTTCAATCAAACGAAGCCACCAACATTTTCACGTTTTTCAATAAAACATTATGAAACACATCTATTTAATTCCAACATTGTTCTCGATAATGGCTTTCACAGCCTGCACCGATGACGACAATCTCGATGTCCATCTGCCCGAGGCAGAGTATGGCACACCCAATGAATGGTATTATTCCGGAGGAAAACTCGGAACGACAAACATCCAGTCGGCCTACGCCTACCGTCAGGCTACCCAAGCTGTTGATGATGCAGGTCTGTCGTTGAACTTCCAAATCGGCGAATCTCTCTTCGAGAAAGACTACAACACTTCAAACGACGCTTTCGCCGGACTTGGTCCTGTATATGTGCGCCGCGGTTGTCTCTACTGCCATCCGAACTATGGTCACGGCAAGCGTCAGACTGCCTACCGTGCTGACCAGGACGGCAACGGCTACCTGCTCGTAGTCTACGACAAGAAGACCGACGCCTACATCTACTCCGTGGCCGGAATGCCTCAGACAAAGGCCGTAAAGCCGTTCAAGCCACAGATTGACGAGAGCAAGATCAACATTGAATGGAAGAACTACACCGACGAATGGGGCAACAAGTTCCCTGACGGCGAGACCTACTCGCTCATCTATCCAGAGGTTACCATCCCTGCCGACGCCTACTACTCTCCTGTAACGGTGAAGCGCAACGGAAAGTATGTGGTTATCCCTGCCGACCAGGTGGCAAGTGAAATCGGCGTTCGTCTGGAGTCTACCATCGGAATCTACGGCACCGGACTTACCGACGCCATCCCTGACGACTCAATCACAGCAGAATGGAAAAGACAGAGCGAATATTTCAATTCTATAGGCAAGGCCAACGCTCTGAACCCTGCTTACTGGAGCCAGGCTGACAACAAGTGGGTCAGCTACTACGTGAACAATGCCGGCGACAAGAAGCAGTATGTCCGTCGCTACACCTATGCCATGAGCCGCGGACCTATCCTCGACGCTGCCGGAGCAAACGCAATCTGGAACATCACAAACGTGACACGACCAGACCGCCGCTACCACTACCTGAGTCTCGACGGTACTATCTATGCCAAGTCATCTATGGAAGACCCTGACGTTCAGGCTGGCTTCCCGGAATACATCAAGCAGATTGACCCGAACAACGCTCATCCTACATGGCACACAGACGACGTTAAGCAGAATATCTACAACTACCTGATGGCTAAGGACCTCGATCCAGAGATGTCAAGCCAGCAGTACAAGAACTTCATGATATGGCACCGCGGACTTGCTGTACCTGCTGCACGCAACACCACAACAAACCGTTTCAAGCAGGGAATGAAACTATTCAAGGAGATAGGATGCGCCAACTGCCACCGACCATCATGGACTACGGGCGATGACAATATCCAAGACCCTAACGGAATATTCACAAACAGCGACATGCCACGCTATCCTCACCAGAAGATATGGCCTTACACCGACTTTGTGCAACACCGACTTTTCATGGAAAACGACATCCGTACTGGATGGTGCCGCACTACCCCACTCTGGGGACGCGGATTGTCAAAGCTCTGCACCGGTGCTGAAGACCGTCTGCACGACTGCCGCGCACGAAACACAATGGAAGCCATCATGTGGCACGGCAACGCCAAGAGCGACGCACGCTACGCAATAGAGAAATTCCGCAACCTGTCAAAAACAGAACGCGATGACATCATCTTCTTCATAGAGTCTATCTAACGGCATTTTCACAGATACGTGAAATGACTCTGACAACGGCCACACGCTACATCCGATATATTAGATAACAGAATAGCGTGTGGCCTTTATCAACTCTGAGCAACCACTATAATAAAGAAACCAAATCTTTGGATTCACAAATAAATGAAACACTTAAAGAACTTCATCCTCATCGTGGCAATAGCAATAGTTATTGTCCTCATTGCCGCAACGATGATAGAAAGAACCAACGGCACCCCTTACGTAAGACAGAACATATATACGACATCATGGTTTGTTCTGCTATGGGCAGTTCTCGCCATCGCAAGCGCTTGTTATATCATGCTCTACAAGCTCTACAAGAAAATAAACGTATTTATCATACACATATCATTCCTGGTGATTCTCCTTGGAGCCCTTGCTTCATGGATAACGTCGGAGAGCGGGAATATCCATCTGCGTCATGGAGAATCAACAAGCATGATGAAAAACCAAGAGGGAGAGCCTGTGGACCTTGGATTCATAGTATCACTCACGAATTTCAATATAGTGACTTATCCTGGAACAGACGCCCCGATGGACTACGTAACGGAACTGAGAGTCGGAAACGAAGACATCAAAGTTTCGATGAACAATATCGGCAGCTATAATGGCTACCGTTTCATACAGTCAAGCTACGACAGCGACATGCAGGGCACAACCCTGATCATATACAAAGACACATGGGGCATCTGCATCACATACTTTGGTTATGCCATGCTTTTCATCTCCCTATTCTCATCTATGTTCAGCAAAAGGACAAGAATACGCAGTCTCTACAAAAAAGCCACCTCGCCGCAAAGTGCCAAAATGCTGATTCTCGCATTGCTGCTTGCGGCTACATCGTTCACCACACATGCCAACGCACAGGAGAGAGTGAAGATAGACAGCAGCATCGCCGACGATTTCGGCAAAATATGCGTGCTCTACAACGACAGGATAACTCCAATAAATACCGTTGCCACGAACTTCGTGACCAAACTGAGCGGCACATCCACATGGGACGGTCTGTCTGCCAATGAGGTGTTTGCAGGATGGATCTTCGACGTGCCGTATTGGGAAACGGTGAAAATGATAGAAATAAAGGAAAAGAAAGCGCAAGAACTTCTTGGCATCAACGGCAAATGGGCATCTTTCACTGATTTCTGGGATATATACAACAACTACAAACTGGAAAAGTCATTGAAGGAAGCATACAAAAACGGTGACACGAAACTGCAGAAGCAGCTGCGCGATGCAGACGAGAAGTTCAACATCATAAGGATGCTCTATAACGGAGAGATGCTGAAGATGTTTCCATACGCTGTCAAACAGGGGAACATCCAATGGTTTGCTCCCGGACAACCGCTTGGCAACGTGAAACTCGACGAGAAAGAACTTGTATTCATAAAGAAATCCATGGACTATCTTGCCGAAAGCATCATAACAGGTGACAATAGCCGTGCAAAAGAAATAACAAAGAAAATCTACAGTTATCAGCATGTCAGGGGAAAGGCTGTCGTGCCGTCAAAGTTCGCTATTTATACAGAAGTGGCATACAACAAGATAAACTCGCAGCATTTCCCTATAATGCTTTATATCACCCTGTCTCTACTTCTGGCCATAGCCTCAACGATGAAAGCCAGAGTCACAAAGGCAAAACCAATAATAGTCATTGACAATATCCTTGTCTGGGTAATGCTCATACACACCACCCTGCTCCTTGGCATGCGCTGGTATATTTCCAGCCATCTGCCTCTTTCCAACGGATATGAAACGATGCAGTTCTTGTCATGGGCAACTCTCATTCTCACCATTCTCCTCAAGAAGCGTTTCTTGCCCATCAAGCAGTTTGGTCCGCTGCTGTCTTCGTTTGCGCTTCTCGTTGCAATGATTACCGACGGTAATCCACAGGTGACACAGTTGATGCCAGTTTTACAATCGCCCCTACTATCTGTGCATGTGATGGTAATAATGTTCTCCTATGCCTTGTTTGGACTTATGGCACTTGTCGGAATTGAAGGATTGGCATATCATTTCAGAAGAGACAATGAGCGTGAGGAGCAACTGGCTGCCATGTCGTTGTTCATGCTCTACCCCGCAGTTTCTCTACTTGCCATCGGTATCTTCATCGGTGCCATATGGGCAAACGTAAGTTGGGGAAGATATTGGAGCTGGGATTCCAAAGAGACATGGGCACTCATAACAATGCTCATATATGCCGTGCCGCTCCACAAAGAGATCAAATTCACACAGAATCCTCTTTACGTTCACGTATACATGCTATTTGCCTTTTTGAGCGTGCTCATGACGTATTTCGGAGTGAATTATTTCCTTGCCGGACTTCACTCATACGCTTAGTTTTCCCTATTGCCCCCTTATGTTATTACAACTTTTAGGGATGACACTGTAAACCTAACGATTGGTGACATAAATATAAGAACAATGCGATTATCCTCGTCTTGTGTCAGACTGGGACAACCGCATTGTTTTTCTTGATACGATATAAAACCAATGTTATAGTTTCACACTCTCTATCCGCAACCTTATCATTCCTGCAGGCACTCTCACCTCCACTTCATCACCTGCCTTTTTGTTAAGCATGGCCTGTGCGATAGGAGATTTTATGGATATCTTGCCTGTCTTCATATCAGCCTCGTGTGGACTGACAATGGTGTATTTCATCGTGTGCGAGTTGGCAAGATTAGTGATTTCAACTTCGCTGAGCAGCCCCACGCAGTCACTCTTAAGCAAAGCTTTGTCTATCACTCTCGCATTCTCCAGCACCCGCTGCAGGAAACGGATTCTCCCCAACACTCTTCCCTGCTCCCGCTTTGCGGCATGGTATTCAAAATTCTCACTCAAATCGCCCTTGTCGCGGGCTTCAGAAATGGCATCTCTCACTCTGGGAAGTTCTACACGTTCGAGATGCTGCAACTCGGAGGCTATTTTGTCAAAGCCTTCCTGTGACATATATTCCATATTGTATTATCTTTGTTTCTGTTCGTAAATTTTAATGTCAATTCCTCACTACTGATTGTATGCAATCAGAACATATGAGGCGGTCTTCCTCCTCCGAAGCCTCCAGGGGGCATTCCTGGTCGTCCGCCAAATCCGCCACGAGGTATGTCGGATGGGTGCATAGGCTTTCCGCCCTTGTTGAAGGCGTCTCTGCCTCCGAAGAGGTTGAAGCGGTATACAACGTGTATCATTGCGTAGCTACTGATATTGTTGTAGTAAGTGTCGCTACGTTGCATGGCGTTCACCGTTCGTGAGAAGTTGCTCATGTTCTGCAGAATGTCGTAGAATTGTATTGATACGCTCAGTGCATTACCCTTCAGGAAGCTTTGGCTTACCTGTGCGTTCCACACCAGTTCATTGGTATTTGCTCCGGCGTCGTATCCTCTTCTGGAGTTCTCGTGCAGGTCTGTAGTGATGCTCATGTTCCATGGCAGATAGACATTGAGATTTGCTCCATATGAGAACTGCCATGTGTCGAGATTGCTGCTCTGCTGCAACAGGTTGCGGGTGCGCATATAATTGAGCGAGCCATCGAGGCTTACGTCGAGCCAGTCTTTTCTGTAGCCGAAAGAGAGTTTCTCTGACAGGCTTGTGGTCCTCGTGGTGTTCTTCTGTGTGACATGTGTGTCTTGACTATAGAGATAACCCACATAGTTGTTGTAGTTGAACATAGTAAACGTGTTAACGTTCCACACTCCCACAGTATCTATCGAAGTGTTGAGCATCAGGGCAGCCATTGTGTTCCAGTTGCCGTTGATGTTCTCTGGCCGCGTTGTCCTTCCACCAGTTGTTTCGTCGTAAGTCACGGCATTGCTCACGGCATTTCTAGTATTGCTCCAGTTCACGAATGTCATCACCGCAGTCTGGTGAGCAGGTATGTAGGTGTTATAGAAGAGTCTGAAATTGTTGGTGAACGACGGTTTCAGTCCTGGATTACCCTTCTTTATGTTCAGTGGGTCACTGTCATCTGTTATGTCGAGCAGGTCTGCCATCTCCGGCTGTGCCGTGGTGCCTCGATAGTTTATCTTGAGGGTGCTTGTCTTTGAGAACTTATATTTGAACTCGAAAGTAGGCGACACGTTGACCACATTTCTCACTGTATCGGTGCTCACGCCTCTATACTCTTGTATGAACTTTGATTTTTGTGGTTGCACCATTACACCTGCATTGAGGTTGTATTTCTTTTTCATCACCTTCACGCCCAACTGCATTTCGTGGATGTAATTCTTGTATTCAGAATAACGACTCTGCTCCTTGTCGTAATAGTCACCGAGGTTTCCGCTCAAGAGCGAGAGATAGTCGGTCCAGTTGCGATATGACGACATAACGTTGCCGAAGAAGTCTTGGTCCACATTGCTGAAGTCGTATGTAGTACGGTCGCTCTTTCTGAAATTGTATGTGAACTTATAGCTGAGCTGTAAAAATACTCCTCGCCATAACGGTTCGCTGTAAGTGAACTGCAGCTCCGTCTGCAAATTCTTGGTCGGAGTGACATTATATCTGTTTGTCTGGTATGTGGAGTCTGCTCCATAAATGTCTTTTATCTGATACAGATGAACATTCGACAACGATAGATTGTTGCTCTTGCCATCGGAATAGCTCATGTCACCTCTAAGTGTGATGTTGCGTCCTTTGGTTCCGAGTTTTCTGTTGAGCTGAAGCATTGCCCCCGCCTTTTTCGACTCTGTGTATGATACGCTGCGGTTCTGTCTGCTGTTCACTATTATTCCATGCTCTGCCATACTGCCGAGCGATGCCAGCGGATCGTCTCCATACGAATATGGGTTGTCCTGGAATGTTGCCGAAACTCCATTGGTCTGTGCGTCATTAGTGGAATATGAGAATGTCGGTCTGAACATGATGTTGGTCATGGAGTCTGGTGTCCATTCCATCTTGACTCTCGCATCATAACCGTTGACACGCGTGAGGTTTGCAGTGTTGCTGTTTGAGAACGCACCACTCTTGTTCACGAAGTTCTCCACCGCCTGTGTCTGCTGCAGGTCTCCGTTTGAGTGATGCCATCTGCCACCGGCATCGAGCTTCAGTTTGTCTTTCTCCTCATAATTCATATTTAAAGCAACCATTTTCTTGGAATTTAGCCCTTGCATCGGTGCTCTCCATCTGCCTCCGCCTCCCGGGAATCCGGCATCATTCACATTGTTGGCATTGCCAAATCCCATTATACGTAACTTCTCCTGGAATCCAGCCCCCATCAGTCTCTCGGCATACCTGCCGTGGTTGCCTATGGATAGATCAGCATTACCAAACACTCCCTTGTTCATACCTTTCTTTATTCCAAAGTCAAGCACAGTCTCTTCCTCTCCGTCATCGATGCCTGTCACTTTGGCTAAATCGCTCTTCTCTTCATATGCCTTTACTTTTTCGATAATAGACGTTGGTATGTTTTTCATGGCGGTCTTGGTATCACCGCTCATAAACTCCTTTCCGTCGAAAAGGATTTTCTTCACTTCCTTTCCGTTTATGGTGATCTTTCCATCGTCATCGACCTGTGCGCCGGGGAGTTTTCTCACAAGCTCTTCCACAACAGAGCCTTCAGGTGTACGATATGCCGAAGCGTTATACACGAAGGTATCCTCCTTAAGCGTCACCTTGGCTGCCTGTCCGAGGATAGTGGCTCCTTTCAGCATCACAGCGTCAGCCCCGAAACTGATTTTCCCCATGTCAGCTTCAGGTTGGGTCTGACTGACAGCAAAAGATTTGCTTATAGTCTTGTAGCCCACGCTTGAGAAGCGCAGTATGTATTTGCCTGGGGCTTCAATGGAAAGGCTGAAATTGCCGGCGTCATCAGTGAGGACTCCTTTTACGAATGTGCTGTCGCTCTTCAGCAACTGCACTGTAGCCATCAGCACTCCTTCCTTGGTGTCACGGTCTATGAGAGTACCCGTCACTTTCATCTCCTGTGCCATAACCATCGTTACGCTGAGAATGGCAAGGAGCAACATCTTGAATCTTTTCATATTTAATATTGTATATTACTTATTAATGAATAACTCTGTGTAACTGATATACAACACTTCATTCATATGCGGCATAGGGCCAAACAAATGTCATGTGTTGACTCAAATTTAGTTATAGACGCACGAAGCAAGCAAATGTTTAACCCAAAGGTTGGCAAAATAACAAAGAATTTTTCATTTTCTCGACAGATTTTCATATTTTTGCAATTATTTACTGAACTTTCAGTGCAATGAGTGCCAACATATTCCAACGGCACGTACAAACATCCATATTCTCAATACGGCATTAAAAGAAATTACAATGCAACAGGTCATTATAACCCACCAAATTGCTGATGAATTGACAAAGGCTCTTGTTTCAGGAAACTACGACAAGGTGTTCACATTTACCGACAAAAACACCCGCCTCCATTGTCTGCCAATCATCAACGGCTGCGAAGCAACACGCAACGCCTACCACATCACAATAGATGCCTCTGACACGAACAAGACTCTCGAATCAGCAGCACACGTGTGGAGGGAACTAAGCGACAACGGCTGCACACGACATTCGTGTATGGTAAACATTGGCGGAGGCATGGTAACCGACCTGGGAGGCTTTGCCGCTTCATGTTTCAAGAGGGGCATCGACTTCATCAACATCCCCACCACCCTGCTGGCAATGGTTGACGCCTCTGTAGGAGGAAAGACCGGAATAAACTTCAACGGGTTGAAGAACGAGATCGGCGTGTTCAAGGATGCGAATACTGTTCTCATTGATACGGTATTTCTTAAGACTCTCGACCATCAGAACATTCTGTCGGGTTATGCCGAGATGCTGAAACACAGCTTGATAAGCGACGACAAAATCTGGGCAAGACACTTGCTTTTCGATTTTGACAAACTCGACCTGAATGAACTCTCGCTGATGATAGCCGACAGTATAGAACTGAAAAGACGCATTGTAACTGAAGACCCTCACGAGAATGGCATCCGTAAGGCATTGAACCTGGGACACACCATTGGTCACGCCTTGGAATCATTGGCTATGCAGAAAGGCAAACCTCTACTGCATGGTTATGCCATAGCCTATGGACTTGTGGGAGAATTGTTTCTTAGCTGCGCTCTGAAGAACTTCCCTACGACGAAGATGAGACAGACGACGAGGTTTGTACTCGATAACTACGGACGCCCCGATTTATCATGCAAAGACTACGACAAACTATTCTCACTGATGCTCCACGACAAGAAGAACACTGGCTACAAGATAAACTTCACGCTACTCTCCGATGTGAGTGAAGTGAGGATTAACCAAACGGCTTCTAAAGAACTTGTCTTCGAAGCTCTGGACTTTCTGAGAGAGAGCTGACACCTTTTAACCCAAAACGGTCATTAGGCAGTTCAATGTAGTATTTTGATACTGCGTGGTAGGCTTTTTTCATAACTAAATAATGCGGATACCAACCTGACACCAGGCTTAGCATCCGCATTCACACAATTCTTTAAAATCACAATTATCATTCCATCGCCACAGCAGAGCGCACACGACTCAACGTCTCCGGCGTCATCTGCAAATAGCTTGCCACATATACAAGCGGTGCTTTCATTATGACCTTAGGATTAAGCTTGCAAAGTTTCAGATATCTGTCCTTCGCACTCTCAAAGCGCAACAGGTCTGCTCTGCGCTGCGATATTATGAGACTCTCCTCCAGAATCTTCCTGTAGAGAATCTGTATGTTCACGTTGTGAAGCGCCACCTCCTCGAGCCTTTTCTTGGGCAGTGCATATACGAGAGTAGGCTCAAGGGCCTCGATGACAAGTTTTGACGGTTCCTCTCTGAAGAGGCTTTCGATACTCATAACTATAGTGCCATCGGCAGCAAGATATTCAGTCACGCTCTTGTTGTTCTTGAAATAATATTCGCGAACCATGCCACGCTCCACATAATAGATGGCATCACTCACATCTCCAGCTTCCACCATCTTTTCGCCACGTGCAAACTTCATGGGCACGAGAATACTCTCCAAAATGTCGAGCTCATCGTGTGCCATTGTGCTGTATCTTCTTGCCAGTTCCCTGGCAATGTCTCTCTTTGTCAAGGTTGGTTCTTTCATGATGACTTCCCCTCCTGTTAATTTTGTTTATATATTTATTTCATTGCTGGTTTTCCGCATCCAGTCCGGGCATCCATAGCGTCAGTCGAGTTTCAGTACTGCCAGGAATGCCTTCTGCGGCACTTCCACATTGCCAATTTGCTTCATGCGCTTCTTTCCCTTTTTCTGCTTCTCGAGAAGTTTGCGCTTACGGCTCACGTCTCCACCGTAGCATTTTGCCGTTACGTCCTTACGCACACACTTGATTGTCTCGCGCGCCACGATCTTGGCTCCTATGGCAGCCTGTATGGCAATATCAAACTGCTGTCGAGGTATCAGTTCCTTGAGTTTCTCGCATATCCTTCTGCCGAAAGCCACTGCGTTGTCCTGATGGGTGAGAGTTGACAATGCATCCACCGGTTCTCCGTTGAGCAGGATGTCGAGCTTAGCAAGCTTAGACAGGCGGTAGCAGTCAACATGGTAGTCAAACGAGGCATAGCCTTTAGAGATACTCTTCAGCTTGTCGTAGAAATC
The DNA here is from genome assembly GCA_963594595.1 of Oscillibacter sp. Taxonomy (GTDB): domain Bacteria; phylum Bacteroidota; class Bacteroidia; order Bacteroidales; family Bacteroidaceae; genus Prevotella. Next base: position 12,819 of record CAVBFA010000016.1, read on the forward strand.
AATCACGATCTCGCCCAACGGCAACATGAAGTGAAGGTCCACACGATTTCCGCTGATATACTCCTGCTTGAGCAATTCTCCTCGCTTGTCGAGACATAGTTTCATGATAGGACCGATATAGTTGGTATCGGTGATTATCGACGCCTTGATATAAGGCTCCTCTATGTGGTCTATCATCGTGGCATCGGGCAGTCCTGAAGGATTATGCACTTCTTTCGACTCACCATGCTTGTCGTATACCATATATGAAACGTTTGGCACGGTAGTAATCACGTCCATATTGAATTCTCTGTCGAGCCGCTCCTGAACAATCTCCATATGAAGCAATCCGAGGAATCCACATCTGAATCCGAATCCGAGGGCAACAGACGATTCTGGCTGGAAGGTCAACGAAGCATCATTGAGCTGCAGCTTCTCAAGCGATGTGCGCAGGTTCTCGTACTCTGAGGGGTCGATAGGATAAACACCGGCAAACACCATCGGCTTCACTTCCTGGAATCCATCTATGGCCTTGGCGCACGGACGCGCCACATGGGTTATGGTATCACCGACCTTCACCTCTGTCGGGTCTTTTATACCGCTTATTATATATCCCACCTCTCCTGTAGAGAGCTGCTTGCGTGGTATCATATCCATCTTGAGCACTCCTACCTCGTCGGCTGTATATTCCATTCCTGTGTTATAGAACTTCACTTTGTCGCCTTTGCTAATCTTTCCGTTCTCTATCTTGAAGTATGCAATAATGCCACGGAAGGGATTGAATACGGAGTCGAAGATGAGTGCCTGCAGGGGCTCCTCCGGCTCTCCTGTGGGATGTGGAACGCGTTCTATTACGGCCTTCAGTACATCCTCCACTCCTTCTCCGGTCTTTCCTGAAGCTCTGAGAATGTCTTTCCTGTCGCATCCGATAAGTTCGATTATCTCGTCTTCCACCTCTTCCGGCATAGCCGAAGGCATATCAATCTTGTTGATTACCGGGATTATCTCGAGGTCGTGATCGATAGCCATATACAAGTTACTGATAGTCTGCGCCTGCACTCCCTGTGTGGCGTCGACCACGAGTAGCGCTCCCTCGCATGCTGCGATGCTCCGCGACACCTCATAAGAAAAGTCTACGTGTCCCGGAGTGTCAATGAGATTCAGTATATAGTCTTTACCTTCGTAGTTATATTCCATCTGAATGGCATGGCTCTTGATGGTGATGCCTCGCTCCTTCTCAAGATCCATATTGTCGAGCATCTGTCCCTCAACGATCTTGATGGTATTGGTGTATTCCAAAAGCCTGTCGGCAAGTGTAGACTTGCCGTGGTCGATGTGTGCTATGATGCAAAAGTTTCTTATATTCTCCATTAGGGTTTTGTAGTTACAATATATATCAATGTTGTGACGGAAAGCCGTACGGCATGTGCGTCCGCAATATTTCAATTTGCAAATATACATTTTTTTTCCGACTGCCACAATGAATAATCAAGAAACTTTATTTTTATGATTAAAGTTTGGCATGTTGGAAACTTTCCGAACGAAAAAGAAGTAAAAAGACACGGGAAGACGAAAGGAATCATTAACTGCGCCAACTGTACCACTGCGCCAAACATGCCCGAACTAGTATTTTAAATATACATATATAACTATCAAAATAACAATGCGTTATATAAAAAAACAAGAAGAGACCAGGAGCACAATTGGCAAAGTGTCGCAGTTCAGGAAACATCTTTTAAAAGACTTTAAACACTCATAAATGCCTGAATATAGAAAACAAAGCATCTGTCTGAACACAAAAACAGCCGTTTCAGCTGGCAACAACCTATGGTTTACAAACTGAAAACGGCTGAAATCTATGCTTTAAACAACATCATTCTACACACTCGCCACTATGTCAACCCTCTACCTTACACCTCTTTGCCACATCGATAACATCCATTTCATTAGTCAGGACCACCGAAGGGAAAACACGGGATGCCTCATCAAGAAGACAGGTCTCATCGGCATATTTAGAAGAATAATGGCCAAGAAGAAGGAGTCCTGCACAGGAATCGGATGCCACACGGGCTGCCTCTGAAGCAGTGGAATGATAATACTTGCGGGCATTGGCAGCATCTTTATCTCCATAAGTAGACTCATGATAAATAACGTCAACACCATATACCAGTTTGTGAAGGTCCGGAATATAGCGTGTGTCAGAACAAAAGGCATACGAGAGAGGCTTGTCAGCCGGTATAACAAGACGGGAGTTCGGAATCGTCTCGCCATCGGCGGTCGTCCAATCTTGCCCCTGTTTGATATTATTGAACTGACTACGCGGTATCTCATAGAAATCGAGCATTTCCCTGTTGAGGTGTGGCTGCAGCGGTTTCTCCTTGAACAAGAATCCGCAGCAGGGAACACGATGAGACAGAGGGACAGTGGTCACAGTTAGACTCTTATCCTCATATACGACTTCACTCCTTGTGGTTTCCAGCGGATGGAACACCAATTCATACTCGAAAGTCTGGCAGAACATACGTCTCTGCAAATCGAACAGTTCCGCCATCTCCTTCGGTGCATAGATGTGCAATGGAGCCGTGCGTCCCAGCAATCCGAAAGAAGAGACAAGCCCCATCAGTCCAAAGCAATGGTCGCCATGCAGATGCGAAATGAACACGGCGTTTACCTTACCGAAATGGACACGGCTCTTGCGTAGCTGCAGCTGGGTGCCCTCACCACAGTCCACCATGAAAAACTTGTCGTGCACCTCCACAAGCTGTGCCGTGGTATTGTGCTTTAGATTTGGCAATGCGCTGCCACAGCCAAGTATATGAACATGAAATCGTGCCATATGCTACTGTTGCTTTACCACCCTCTTGTATGCATATATTCCCTTCTGGTTTTCGAGCAGCAGAGAATCCGGACCAAGACCATATACGCTGAAAGTGTCGGAACTCAATATCAGTCTGCCATTGTTTATCTTCCACTCCACGTATGGGTTAGGCTCGCTGTCGTCGCCTGTCACCACTCCACCGTCTTCTATCACGAAATGACGGTCTATGCTCATCCATTTACCCATTAAGGAGGTTATGTTGAGCACCGATTTGGCAAAGAGTTCGTCATCAGCAGTCTTACAAGAAATCACAGCCAAATGGTCGCCAGCAAGCAATCCTCCCTGCACATTGCTGCAGGTGTCTGCACCCTCTAGCAGGAGAGAGAGTGTGTCTCCCTTGTCGGTAATAAGTTCCAAAACCGACATTGACGTGCCTTCGCCACATATGCCATAAAGCGTGGAATCCGCAGCAGCATTGCTTTCCACCAGTACCGGGGCATTGTCGCCACCAGACTTTTTCTTGCCATCGCATCCTACCAGAGAAGAGAATGCAAGACATACAGCAATAAACAAAAATACTTTCCTCATATCGTATGATTTATAATGTTTTCAACAACGAGGCGGCCGTGTTTCCGCCATCCTTTATTCATTAGACTTTGCTTCATTCCAAAGTTTATCCATCTCATCCAAAGTCATTTCCGTCAAAGGCTTACCCAATTTGATTGAATGATCTTCGATATAATTGAAGCGACGTATAAACTTCTGGTTTGTCAGTTCCAGAGCATCATCGGGATTGATTTTATAAAGACGGGCTGCATTGATAACACTGAACAGGAAATCGCCAAGTTCTTTTTTAGAATTTTCCTTGTCGCCCTTTCGCAGTTCCACCTCCAGTTCCGACATCTCCTCACGCACTTTTTCCCACACATCGCCACGGTCTTCCCAATCGAACCCCACGTTGCGCGCCTTGTCTTGAATGCGGTATGCCTTTATCAGTGTAGGCAGAGCATCCGGAACACCAGAAAGCACACGTTTGTTGCCATCTTTCTCTTTCAGTTTTATCTGTTCCCAGTTCTCTATAACCTTTTGTGCAGTGTCGGCATTCTGCATATCAGAAGGCTCTTCATTCTCACCATACGGCAATGGTTTTGGTGATGAAGCCCCTACCTGTGAAGGGTGGTACACATGGGGATGGCGGAATATCAGTTTGTCAGCAAGTTTGTTGCAGACATCGGCAATGTCGAACTCACTTTTTTCCTCACCAATCTTAGCATAGAAACAGATATGCAGAAACACATCTCCAAGTTCCTTGCAGATATTCAGCGTATCGTCTTTCATGAGGGCATCACTTAGTTCAAACACCTCTTCTATCGTATTTGTCCTCAGACTCTGGTTTGTCTGTTTCTTATCCCAAGGACATTTCTCTCTCAGCGTGTCAAGCACATCGAGAAAACGTCCGAAGGCTTCTAATTTTTCTTCTCTTGTATGCATTATAGTTCTTTTAAGTTTACGAGTCAACAAGTGGACAAGTTGTTTGGGAAATCCATTCCAACAATTCTAAAAGAAAGAACCAAGAAACCACTCTACTGACAGACCATCAGTCCTAGGCTAAAAGTTTCTCTCCTCTTGATTTCACTTGTCTCTAGTCAATTTATACGTTATACGTTTTATCAATATCATTTCAACGGCAGAGATGCCGAAGCAGTTGAGCATAGCTCCATCGTTGATGAAATCCTCGTCGAGGATATTCGAAATGGAAAGATAGTCTGGAGCAGAAGAGTCTTTTCTTGACTTCAACAGGTTCTCGCAATATTCGGCAAACAAAGTGGTGGCACCTGAAATGTCTTTCATAAACCACTTGCAGTAGCCGGCATTAAGTAAATCCATGTCGCCCACAGTATCGCTATCGAGCAGTTTGGCATAGATTTTCGCGGCCTGTTCAAGTTTGTTCTCTCCCATAAGAGTCCAAGCCAGGACTCTCTTTACATTGGCGGACTCTGGATATTTGTAATCAAGCTCATACAGTATTTTCGCAGCCTGTTCGAAATCCCCCATCTTGGAGCATACTATTGCATAGTGTAAAGCGTACGACTTGCTGTCCGGCTCAAGGGTATAGAGTTTGCGATATGCATTCTCAGCCATTTTCAGGTCGTTGGAATGGAAAGCGGCTTTTGCCATTCCCCTCAACGCCCTTATGTCGTCGCCAGAGAAATATGCTGCTTTCAGAAAACATTCTTTAGCCTCAACGAAATCTCTCGACATCTCAAGATAATAGCCACCCTTCACCAGATATCCTGCTACAGAACCGTCGAACTGAAGTTTGGGCATCAGTTTGGATAACAGTATCGCTTCACGACGCGACAACAGGAAATTGCCTAACTCCACACGTTTCTCACTTACAGCTGTATTGTCAAAAAGAGAACAAGCCATGAAGAGCACATTATCAGTGTCGAAAGGATTGTATATCTGGTTATGCCAGCGATAGAGACGGTAGAAGCGATATAGATCCTGAAGGGCTCTTCTGCGCAAATAGGCAGGAGTGGCCATTTCTTCATCATTCATAAATTGCTGCTTTGGCATCTCGCCATGATTCATCATTTCTATCATGTCCGACGGTATCTTGTCTATCACCGATACAACGGCAAGGGCAAAAGAATACTTGTCGCTGTCACAGAACGGACCTGTTGCCATAAGGTTGGCAAGAAATCTGTTGCGCTTTAGACTATCTTTCACGCGGTGAAGATCGGGGTGGTTCAAGCTGAATGGAAAGAACCAGTTTGGAAGACTATAGAAGAAGGAGAAACGCTTCATTTGTGAGAAGCCTCCGAAATAGATGTCCGCCCCACTCTTCTGCATCTCTATCATCTTCTGGAACTTGTTCTCCACTTCTTCCATCGACCTGTCATCGGCTTCAGGATCCAGGATATCCCTCAGTTCCTGATCATTGTCTTCGATGCCAAGACGATAAGACGTGAGATTGCTGTTCTTCACCAACGTTGGCATGATGTCACGCTGTATGATGTCGTTGTCCTTTTCGGCATTCATGCAGAATACCATTTGTTTCTGCAAGTCGAGCAGGTCTCTCACCACATCATCACGAGAGAGCAAAGGCGACATTATCTGCAACTGCGTAGTAGTATCTACGCCATCAGTGACCGACAGAGTCCAAGCTATCAGAGCCTTCTGCTTCAGTGCCTCGTCTTTGGCTTCACTGTATATTCTGACAAGCACACGGAACTTGTTAATGTCGAAATTGTTCATCACCGACAACATCATGGCACTGACGACCACTTGAGCGTCTCCAGAATCCACTGTGGGCGATAGAATAATGTCACCAATGGCATTGGCCTGTTCTTCAGTCCAAAGTTCAGAAACCACGATATGACAGAACAACGCCTGCATAAATGAATAATGAGACGAATATAGCTCATCTGCCATTTGGTCGCGTTTCTCTGCCGATTCAAGCTGCAACATAGCCAAGTCTGAAACGAAGTCTTCCATCTGCATCCGTATCGCCTTCTCTGAGAAAGAATTTGTCTTCACTGAAGCTCTTGAATAGGCATCCTTATAGAAATCAACGTTTCTGCGTCTGTAGTCGGACCTAAGATTACGAACAACCCTCTTCAATTTGTCCAACATGTCATTGTACATAGATTCGCGCATGTCGTCCTCCACGCCTAGCTCCATATAATGAAGCATAAGGCGGAAATTCTCCTTTATGTCCTTCACGTCTTCAGAATAAGGAACATAAGGATGCGACTCTACATAGGGCAGTATGATATCCAACGCCGCTCCGAGGTCTTTGCTTTCAACTAGCCGAAGGGCTACGGAAAACTGTTTCAATTCATTCTTATCCATAACACAGACTATTTAGAGACATTACTGTATTTGAAATAATGCCTTATCATTTGAGAATAACCAGCCGCATTTTGCTTCGTGATGCGTTCCTGTGCTATTTTATACGCACGAACGAAAGTGTCAATCTGCTGTTTCTTACGCTTATCTGACACTACACAGGATGTGAAGAACAGTCCTGACAGGTCTTTAGAACAACTGTTACTATTCATCAACACCACACCTCCGCCTTTCTTGGCTACAGAAGCCTGCGGCTCTGGAAGCCATGCTGCGTCTATCTCGCCGTTCTGAAGCATTTTAAGACGAATGTCTACATCGTTCACCTGCACACGGAAGAATTCTTCTTTCTTTCCCTTTATACTGTCGGACATCTTGTCGCAAAGAAAATCAGTGGCAGAAAATCTTGTCATCGCCACCAGCTTGTCTGACAGTTGGTTTATCTTGGTTACACGTGACTTCCTGTTTGCCACAAGTTTCCATTCCATTCCAGTAGACAACACCTTCTCAAAAGAAAGTCTGCCATGGTTGACAAGATATTCTATGCGTTTGTCATCAACGAAAGCTCCATCAAGGGTCTTTTTTCCCAACGATTTGTCACAATCAAGCTGCGAAGTATAGTGAACGAGCTTAACATCAACCCCCAAAGAGTCGAATATGCCTTCATCCATAGCTACGAAAGCAGGCAGACAGTCGATGCGCTGAGAAACACCAACCTTTAGAGCCAAGGAGTCTTTCGCCTTCCTCTCCATCTGGTCTTTATCTGCGGTCTTGCCACCGTCTCCAATAGAGCATCCCATAAGAATAGCAGCTACGAACACTCCAAAGAGTTTATTTAAGTTTGTCATCATTGCCATTTACATCATTATTATAAGAATGTGAAGCCAAGTCCCTCCAGTTCCAGGAATGAAGCATCACTCCATATCTGACAGATATGGTATATATAAATACAGCACAAAGATAACGCTTTATTTTGTTATGCAGAAAAATATCATTACTTTTGTCTAAAGTAATCTGAAAAATATGGCTAAAGACAAGACAATATATGTTTGCAGCAACTGCGGACAGGAATCTCCTAAATGGATAGGCAAATGTCCGCAATGTGGAGAATGGAACTCATTCAAGGAGTTTAGAGTGGCTGCCGGACCATCCAGCGAATCTTCGTTCAAGACAAATGGCCTCGTCAGCCCCAAGACACTCTCCGCACTGAACATAAAGGACATCTCAAGCACTGACGACCCACGAATCGACATGGAGGACGATGAACTTAACAGAGTATTGGGCGGCGGACTGGTGAAGGGGTCGCTGACACTGCTGGGAGGAGAACCCGGCATCGGCAAGAGCACGCTGTCGCTGCAAACGGTATTGGGGATAAGCAAGAAGGTGTTGTATGTGAGCGGAGAGGAAAGCGCCCACCAACTGAAGATGAGGGCACAGAGGATAAACGAGTCGCCAAGCGACAACTGCCTTATTTTCTGTGACACATCATTAGAGAACATCTTCGCATGTATAAGCAACGTCAAACCGGAAATCGTGGTGATAGACTCCATACAGACTATCAGCACTTCAGATGTTGACAGTTCTGCAGGCAGCGTATCACAGGTAAGAGAGTGTGCAGCAAGATTGCTACGATTTGCAAAGACTTCAGGAACACCGATAATATTGATAGGTCACATAAATAAGGAGGGCACATTGGCTGGACCGAAAATCCTCGAGCATATCGTGGACACAGTGATACAGTTTGAAGGCGACCAACACCATATGTACAGAATTCTAAGATCCATAAAGAACAGATTCGGAAGCACATCAGAACTTGGCATATACGAGATGTTGCCAAATGGACTGAGACCAGTTTCCAATCCATCAGAACTGCTGCTCTCTGAAGACCATGAAGGATTGAGCGGAGTGGCCATTTCTTGTGCCATAGAAGGCGTAAGGCCATTTCTTGTTGAGACGCAGGCCCTCGTCTCAACGGCTGCATACGGCACACCACAACGATCAGCAACAGGATTCGACCAAAAGAGGCTCAACATGCTGCTGGCTGTATTAGAGAAGCGTGTGGGCTTCAAACTCATACAAAAGGACGTATTCATAAACATTGCCGGAGGACTGCGCGTAACAGACCAGGCCATGGACCTAAGCATCATAGCCGCTGTGCTTTCAAGCAATGTGGATACAGCCATAGAACAAGGATGGTGTATGGCTGGAGAAGTGGGACTAAGCGGAGAAGTGCGCCCCGTGAGCAGAATAGAACAAAGAGTATCGGAGGCTCAGAAACTCGGATTCACCAATATAATCATACCAAACCAGAATTTCCACACCTTCGAAGCCCGTAATATCAAAGGGATAAGCATCATTCCTGTAAGAAAAGTGGAAGAAGCCCTAAGGCATCTATTCGGATAATCAGATTTCAACAGAAGATATATCCACCAGATTTGTCACAATGGCATAGATGGTAAGACCGGCAGGTGTGTGAATCTGCAACTTTCGCGCAATGTTCCGGCGATGGGTAATGACGGTGTTGGGGGCGATGCACAAATGGTTTGCAATTTCCTTGTTCGTCATTCCCTGCACCAGACTCACTATCACCTCTTTCTCACGCTCGCTCAATGCGTCCTGGTTGCCAGGATTGGTGTTTATCATGCTTGAAATCTTTGCCGACACATCATTCTGCTTCAATTTCTTCTCAAGCGTACGGATGGCAGGAATCATTATTTCTTCTTCCACGTCAGAATGTTTGGCAAGCCACTCCTCATTATTATAGATATCACAGAGAGTGGCAGACAGCTGGTTATTGCGCAATCCATCGCTTGGCAGATATTTGATTATGATGTTTTTCAGTTCCCGCAGCTTCTGGTCTGTCTGACCATGATGTTTTGAAAATGTATCAATGTCATAGTTTGGCAGCGGTTGTTTGCCGAGAAGCGACTCCACGTATGGGAAAAGGAATTTCTCCTCATACTTCATGTGTTTTTTGATTTCTTCGGCATACTCATCATATAATTTGAGTATCAGACGAGCGAGATTGTCCTTCTCATCTAACGCTTCTACGAGTTCCTTACGTATAAAAGGCAACTGGAAATCAAGATAATACTCATGGCTGGCATGAAGATAATGCATGATAGTAGGTATTGACAATCTCGAGAAGTCATCGAAGGCCTTGTAGCCATTTATGACGAGATTAACGATTGCCAGAAATGTGTAAGTATCAACACCTTGCGCCTCACACACCTCATTCACAGTCTTGTCTCCAAAACCAAGATTAATACCAAAACTGCCAAGACTTTGCAGTACGTTATAGTTGTCTCTGATAAGCACGATAAGCTTATCATCGGCTTCATATAGTTTTTGACTCTTCATCTTCCACTTCCTTTATATTCAGTCTGCAAAGTAAATTATTATTTTGCAATCCTGCAATAATCATTTTTAGGTATTTTTCAACTGAAAAACAGGACCCTCAGCTGAAAAACAGTTATCCCAACTGAAAAACATTCATCCTCTATCTGATGGATGTCAAACTGCTGAAATAAAGAATTCTGCTGAGCAAGGAGCGTCAGAACTCAACTGACAACCTTGCGTTTATCTGCCTTCCAGTAAGATAGTTTGGCACGGCATACTGCTGATTGGTCACATCCGTTATCCAATAGTATGAGTTCACGTTGTTTATACCAAACAAGTTGAGGCAGTCGATGCCCAGCCATACGTTCTTGAACACAGATTTCTTCTTGTCGCTCTTCTCTCTGTCGAAAAGTCTGTAGCTCATGCCGATGTCTGCACGCTTGTATGCAGGAGCCCTGAACTGCTGCTGCGAGAGATCTCTGTGAGGAGGGCCGAAGGGCAGACCGTCTGCAAACGCCAGTTTAAGCGACATTCTCCATTTGTCTGTTCCTGGGAAATAGTCAGTGAAATAAAGGTTTAAAGAATATCTCTGGTCTGTTGGCATAGGTATGCTCTTGCCTTTCAGATTTATCTTGGTACTCATCACCGACAGGCTCACCCAAGAGTCTGCACCAGGCACAAACTCGCCATATAGCTTCATGTCAAGTCCGAGAGCATGTCCACTGCATTGCTGACTTGCGTCGTATACTATCTTCACGTTGTTCACGCTGTATGGCACGATATTGCCAAGTGCCTTGTAGTAAGCTTCGGCAGAGAATTTGTATGGTCTGTCATTGAGTTTGAATTTATAGTCGTAGGCTGCGATAAAGTGTATAGACCTCTGGCTTTTTATTTTCTTGTTGAGAGTGGCATATGTTGTCCCCTCCACCGTAGTGGTGTCTCTCAGTTCCTTGAAGAAGGGTGCCTGATAGTATAATCCTGTTGCGAACCTGAATGTCACGTCATTGTTGAACGGTGGAACTATGCTCAGCGAGAGCCTCGGACTGATTATCGTCTCACGGTTGAAGTTCCAGTGACTAAACCTTATACCGTAGTTCAGCGTGAAGAACGTATGCTGCCCTGGACTCATGAATTTGTATGTATCCTGAGCATAAGCCTCAAGTCTGTTTGCGTTAAGTTTGTTTCGGGCATTAAGCGAATAAATCATCTTCATGTCTTCACCGGTGTGTGGGATATTATATCCGCTGGAGTCTCGCATTTCATATTCCTTGCTATATTCGTCCACGTGTTCAATTTTGTATGCCAGTCCGGCGAGTATTTCGTGACGTTTTGCTTTGTGAGAGAAAGCCAGCTTCAGACTTTTCACATTGGCCTTCAGATAGTTGCGTGCATGTTCCATATATGTGCCCACTCCAAGATTCTCGCTCGTCTCAGTCTGTGTAAGCCAGTATTGTCCCTGTATGTCGTATTTTTCCTGCTCATTGGTACTGTATGCAGAACCTATGAGCGACAGGCGCGTTTTTTCGCCAAATAGTCTTGTGATGGTGAATGTGCCAAAGTAAGTACGGAACAGGTCTTTTTCCTTACCGTCGAAATATACTTTGAATGATTTCACGTTCTCCATCGTTCCGAAGTTGGTTTCTCTGTCAGAAGGAGTGAAGTTGTAGTGATTGTCAGAGATGTCGCCCATAAATTCTATCTCCCAGCGTTTGTTGGGCTTATATGTGAGGTAAGTCTGATAATCAAGAAAACTCGGGCTATATTCTCCTTTTGTGTCAAGCGAACCAAGTAGGTATTTGTTAGTCTTGTATCTCAGGCCGTTGCTCCATGAGAATTTCTTGTTGCTGAATCCCACGTATGCCGATGCGCCGAGCATGCTGGCAGTGACCTTAGCTTCAAATTTCTTGGGTTGTTTGTATGTGATGTCGAGTGCCGACGACATTTTGTCTCCGTATTTAGCCTCAAAGCCTCCGGTGCTGAAGCCGATGCTCTTCACCATATCGGGGTTGATGATTGAGAGTCCTTCCTGTTGTCCGCTTCTCACGAGGAACGGGCGGTAGATTTCCACACCGTTTATATATACGCTGTTTTCGTCGAAGCTACCTCCTCTTACGTTGTATTGCGACGAGAGCTCACTATGAGTTGACACTCCAGCTTGCTGCTGTATGAGTTCTTCCACAGCATTTCCGGTTGCCGACGGTGTGTTCGTGGCGTTCTTCACGTCGAGTTGCTCTGTAGTGCCGGTTTGTCTTCTCTTCTCCGTGATTGTCACCTCACCCAGTTCGTTGTTGTCGTCGAAGAGTTGTATGAGCAAAGTCTGCTTTCCTTTGGGTTTGCGCAGCACACGTGTTTTGGTTTTGTAGCCCACCATAGAGAATCTCACCACCACGCTGTCGGCGGAGTTGAGATGCAGTGAGAACTCTCCCTTCAGGTTCGTAAGCGTCACTCTCCCCTGTTTCACCACTGCCACTGTGGCAAGTTCCACGGGATTGTTGTTGCTGTCGGTCACTCTTCCCTGTAGGGTGAAAGTCTGCGAGAATGCACTGATGCACACAAAACAGATTAATATCGAGAGTATAAATATCTTCTTCATATGATATATTTAACGAAAGGAAAGCCAAATTATTGTATTTGTGTGGAAATAAGTTGACGAGTGAAGCATTGTATACCCTAAATGATTGAAGGACAAGTCTAAACAACCTGTCCTTCAATCATTTATATACTTATGTCATTGTCAAAGCAGTCAAGTCACGACTGTTATTTCTGTGCCTTTAGTGAGCTTATGCTCTCCTTCAGCGCTGCAATCTTCTCCATGCTGTCGCTCTGCTTCTTACGTTCTAGAGCCACTACTGCTTCCGGTGCGTTGGCTACGAATCGCTCATTTGAGAGTTTTTTGGTAACTCCAGCGAGGAAGCCTTCCAGATGTTTCAGCTGTGCCTCCATCTTCTCTATCTCGGCAGCCACGTCTATCATGTCGCCCAGCGGCACTGCATATTCCAACGTGCCCACCATGAAGGCAGCTGCTGTACAGTCTTTCTCTGTCACGACATCGATGCTCGTCAGGTTGGCCATCTTGCCCACCACGCTGTCGTAGTCTTTCAAAGCGTTTTCACCTACACACTGCAACGAGAGAGCCTCTTTGTTGGCGATGTTTTTCTGGTTGCGCACAGTTCTCACACCTGCCACGATCTGCTTCACGCTCTCGATGTCTTCGATGAGTTTCATGTCTTGGTCTGTAGGAGCGGCAATTACCAGTTTGTCGCGCATGATTGACTCTCCGTCCTTTCTCTCGTAAATGTGCTGCCACAGTTCCTCTGTTATGAACGGCATGAACGGATGGAGCATCTTGAGCAGGTTTTCAAAGAACTTGAGCGTTGCTTCATATGTGGTTTTGTCGATAGGCTGACCGTATGCAGGCTTCACCATCTCCAGATACCAGCTTGAGAACTCGTCCCAGAAGAGTTTGTAGACTGTCATCAGAGCTTCTGAGATACGGTATTTCTTGAACAGGTCGTCGATTTCGGCATTTGCCTGACGCAACTTGGCATTGAACCACTCCACTGCAATCTTGTTTGCCTCTGGCTGGGCGCCTTCTGCCACTTCCCATCCCTCTACGAGACGGAATGCGTTCCATATCTTGTTGTTGAAGTTTCGTCCCTGTTCACAGAGACTCTCATCGAAGAGGATATCGTTTCCTGCCGGTGCAGAGAGCATCATTCCCATACGCACTCCGTCGGCTCCATATTTGTCTATCAGCACCAATGGATCTGGTGAATTTCCGAGGCTCTTCGACATCTTGCGTCCGAGCTTGTCGCGCACGATACCCGTGAAGTATACGTGTTTGAATGGCATCTTTCCCTTATACTCATAACCAGCCATGATCATACGTGCCACCCAGAAGAAGATGATGTCTGGACCAGTAACGAGGTCACTGGTTGGATAGTAGTATTTCATTTCTTCGTTGTCGGGATCGAGAATTCCGTTGAACAGAGAGATTGGCCACAGCCATGAAGAGAACCATGTATCGAGACAGTCGCTGTCTTGCTCCAAGTCGCCGGCGCTGAGGTTGGCGTTTTTCTTGCGTGCCTCTTCCAGAGCCTGTTCTGCAGTCTCAGCCACAACCACGTCTTTCTTGCCTTCTGCCGTAGTGAAATAATATGCCGGGATACGGTGTCCCCACCAGAGCTGTCGACTGATACACCAGTCTTTGATGTTTTCCAGCCAATGTCTGTATGTATTCTTGTATTTTGACGGATAGAACATTATCTCATCGTCCATCACTGGTGGCAGCGCCTCGTCAGCGAAGTGCTGCATAGACAGGAACCACTGTGTGCTGAGTTTAGGCTCGATTGGCACGTTGGTACGTTCAGAGAAGCCCACTTTGTTGTTGTAGTCTTCCACTTTCTCCATGAGCCCAGCCTCCTTGAGGTCTTTCTCTATCTGCTTGCGCACGTCCATGCGGTCCATGCCCACATACAATCCTGCAGCCTCACTTATTGTGCCGTTATCGTTGAATATGTCGATGGTCTCAAGGTTGTGTTTCAGTCCGAGGGCATGGTCGTTGATGTCGTGGGCTGGAGTCACTTTCAGACAGCCTGTACCAAACTCTATGTCCACGTAGCTGTCTTCAACCACTGGAATTTCTCTGCCCACCAGCGGCACTATAACGTGCTTTCCTTTGAGCCATGTGTTCTTTTCGTCGTCTGGGTTTATACACATTGCCGTGTCGCCCATGATTGTTTCAGGGCGTGTTGTGGCAACCACTGCGTAGTAACCTTTCTCGTCTTTGTGCATCACGTTGCCTTCGCTCTTTCTCTCCACGTCGCTTTCCACCACTCTGTATTTCAGATAGTAGAGTTTCGAGTGTTCTTCTTTGTACACCACCTCTTCGTCGGAAAGTGCGGTCTGTGCCTGTGGGTCCCAGTTCACCATTCTTGCTCCGCGGTAGATGAGTCCTTTGTTGTAGAGGTCGCAGAACACTTTTATCACGCTCTTCGAACGGGTCTCGTCCATAGTAAAAGCTGTTCGGTCCCAATCGCAGCTTGCGCCGAGCTTTCTGAGCTGCTTCAGGATTATTCCTCCGTGCTCTTCTGTCCAAGCCCATGCGTGCTTGAGGAACTCATCACGTGTAAGGTCGGTTTTCTTTATGCCTTCCTGTGCGAGTTTGTTCACCACCTTTGCCTCTGTCGCGATAGAGGCGTGGTCGGTGCCTGGCACCCAGCATGCGTTCTTGCCTTCCATACGCGCTCTTCGCACCAGGATATCCTGTATGGTGTTGTTGAGCATGTGTCCCATATGTAGCACTCCTGTCACGTTTGGTGGAGGTATTACCACTGTGTATGGTTCTCTTCCGTCAGGCTTGCTGCTGAACAGTTTGTTGTCAAGCCAATATTCATACCATTTCGACTCCACGCTTTGTGGGTCGTATTTGCTTGCTAATTCCATATATTATGTTGTTTTGTTTGCTTTATATTCTTGTTGTTTGCTTCCTAATCCATTGCCGCTTTTTCTTCTTTGCTTTTGCACAAGCGCAATAATTCTGCAAAGTTAATTCTTTTTCTCTATATGGGCAAGATTTGGTATTTTTTTGTTGAGAAGGGTTTTCACTGAGCGCTGCCGTGATGTGTGCCAAGTTGCCTGCTATCCCAGCCTGAATTCGCCGGCGAGAGCTGCGACGGATGGGAAAATCATGTTTGCCCCTTCTGCCTGCAGTATGGAATCGGACAATGGACCTGTGTTTACGGCAATGGTAAACACGTGGGCCGCCACAGCTGCACGCACTCCGAGCGGGGCGTTTTCCACCACGATAGCCTGCCATGGTTCTACCCCCGCCTTCTGCAGTCCTTTTAGATAAGGTTCTGGATCAGGCTTGCCTTTCTCCACATCATTGGCACATACTACGAGGTCGCGGCTTACGAGTCCCTTGAGGTCGTGGTCGAGTTTGTCGAGAAGTGTGTGCTGCGCACTACCCGTCACGATCACGATCTTCAGCCCAGAGGCTTTCACCTTTTCCATAAGTTCTTTAATGCCAGGCATCAGCGATGGTGTGGGACAGGCGTTGAAGGCGTCCGATTTTAGTTTATATATCTTTTTGGCTTCTTCTTCTGATATGTTCTCATTGCGCTGCTGGCTGAAGAGCAGCTGTATGGTTTCCACTCCCCTCATCCCCTCGTAGCGGTATGCGTCTTCTGGCGGCATTTCTATGCCTATTGACTGCATGGCGGTGTGCCAACTGCGGGCATGGTATGGCATGCTGTCGTAGATTACGCCGTCCATATCGAACATTACCGCCTTGGGCCGGTAGTCGAGATAGCCGGTAGTTGCAAGATAATGTGATATAAAATTCTGAAACATGATGGATATGGTTTTAAAAAGTTGACGAGTTGACGAGGAGTTTTGCCGCTTCTGATTGCTGTCAGCAGTCAATGGAAATCTCCTTGTCAACTCGTCCGCCTTTCTACTTGTCTATTTCGTAACTCGTCAACTCGTTTACTTGCCAACTTGTTTACTCGTCAACTCGTTTACTTGTCAACTTGCTTACTTGTCAACTTGCTTACTCGTCAGCTCGTTTACTTGTCAACTTGCTATCAATACTCGAATACTCCGAATTCCGACTTGATGGTAAGGCTCTTCTTGCCTTCCTCTATGTGTCCTACTATCTGTGCATCGATGTTGAAGCTCTTGCTCAGCTCTATCACCTTGTCGGCAATTTCTGGTCGCACATAGATTTCCATGCGGTGTCCCATGTTGAACACTTTGTACATTTCCTTCCAGTCGGTGCCGCTCTGCTCCTGAATGGTCTTGAAGAGTGGCGGCACTGGGAACATGTTGTCTTTCACCACCTTGCAGTTGTCGTTTACGAAATGTAGCACCTTTGTCTGCGCTCCTCCCGTGCAATGCACCATTCCGTGGATTTCCGGCCTCAGCTCGTCGAGCAGTCTCTTTATCACTGGAGCATAGGTACGCGTTGGCGAGAGCACGAGTTTTCCAGCATTCACCGGACTACCCTCCACTTCGTCGTCGAGTCGCTTTGCGCCACTGTATACAAGTTCTTCGGGAACGGCATGGTCGTAGCTTTCCGGGTATTTCTCTGCCAGGTATTTTGAGAACACGTCGTGACGTGCGCTGGTCAGTCCGTTGCTTCCCATTCCTCCGTTGTATGAGGTTTCGTATGAGGCCTGTCCGCATGATGAAAGTCCCACGATGACGTCACCTGGACGTATGTTGGCATTGTCTATCACGTCGCTACGCTTCATTCTGCATGTCACGGTAGAGTCCACGATGATTGTCCTGACGAGGTCGCCCACGTCTGCAGTCTCACCTCCTGTAGGATATATTCCTATTCCCATCTCGCGCATCTGCTGGAGCAGTTCGTCTGTACCGTTGATGATTGCCGAAATGACTTCTCCCGGCACAAGCATTTTGTTTCTGCCTATGGTTGAAGATACGAGGATGTTGTCCACGGCTCCCACGCAGAGCAGGTCGTCGGTGTTCATCACGATGGCGTCCTGGGCTATGCCTTTCCATACAGAGAGGTCGCCGGTCTCCTTCCAGTACATATACGCCAGCGAGGATTTGGTTCCGGCTCCGTCAGCGTGCATGATATTGCAGTATTCGGGGTCGCCTCCGAGCACGTCGGGTATTATCTTGCAGAAAGCCTGCGGGAATATTCCTTTGTCGATATTCTTTATGGCGTTGTGCACGTCTTCTTTTGCTGCGCTCACGCCACGCATCATATACCTGTTTGATTTATCCATCTTGTTTTTGTTTTTTATTTGCTTAATAAATGGAAGTTCGCGCTGTTCTCACACTTTGTCTTTTCCATGCCAGAAGTCCCAGCTTGCGAAAGCCTGCAGGAGCAGCATTTCCAGTCCGTTCTTCGTCATTGCCCCTCGCTCTTTGCCTTTCTTCATGAAGAGTGTTTCGTCGGGGTTGTAGAGCAGGTCGTAGAGCAGGTTGTGGCTGTCCATGGCTTCGTATGGCAGTTCCGGGCATTCGTCGGTGTGTGGATAGAGTCCGCATGGTGTGCAGTTCACTATCACGTTGTATTCCTTCACCACCTCTGGCGTCACATCTTTATACTGTATTGTTCCCGGGCGTTCGAAACGGCTTACGAGGAGCGTTTCCAATCCCAATGACTTCAGTCCGTAGTTTACGGCTTTCGATGCTCCTCCGGTGCCGAGGATGAGGGCTTTTTTGTGGTGGCTTTCCAGCAGCGGCTCTATGCTCTTCGTGAAGCCGATGACGTCGCTGTTGTATCCTCTGAGAAATGTGTCGTCGCCTTTGCTCTCCACCCGTATCACATTGACGGCGCCTATGGCTCTTGCCTCCACGCTGACATAGTCGAGGAAGCTCAGCACCTTCTCTTTGTAGGGTATCGTGACATTGAGTCCTCTGAGTTCCGGATTAGTCGCCAGCACCTCGGGCAGGTCGTCGATTGTCTTGATCTCGAAGTTTATATACTCTGCATCTATGTCTTCATTCTGGAATTTCTCGTTGAAGAAGCTCTTGGAGAATGAATGCACGAGAGGATAACCGATTAGTCCATACTTGTCCATAAGTCATTATTATTTTATTGCTGTATAACATGTGCAGATTCCAAACGTGAGGCGTTTGAAACCGGCGGTGCTGAATCCCGTTTTCTTCAGTATTTCCACCATCACCTCTCCTTGCGGGAAGGCTTCTATGGTGGCTATGAGATACTTGTATGCGCTCTTGTCTCTTGATATCATGCGCCCGTAGAGGGGGAGCAGCGTGTGTGAGTAGAGTGTGAAGAGCTGCTTCACGGGGAAGTGTACGGGTCTTGTAAGCTCTATCACACAGAGTGTGCCTCCGGGCTTGAGCACTCTATACATCTCTCTCAGCCCAGCTTCGAGGTCTTGGAAGTTACGTATGCCGAATGCTGCCGTCACCACGTCGAAGCTTGCATCGGGGAATGTCATCGAGAGACAGTCTTCTCTCTGGAAGCTTATCACATCCTGCAGGGCTGCCGCTTTCACTTTTTCTCTTCCCACCTGCATCATGCCCTCTGAGATGTCTATGCCCACCACTCTGCCAGGTTTGAGTTTCCTGGCTTCCAGTATGGCGAGGTCGCCGGTGCCTGTAGCCACGTCGAGTACGGAGTCGGCGGAACGGGCAGCCTGCAGTTGCCTGACCACGTGGTTTCTCCAATACTTGTCTATGCAGAAGGAGAGACGGTGGTTCAGCGTGTCATAGGAATGTGCCACGGCATCGAACATCTGCTCGACTTGCTCTGCCTTCTGACCGCTCTGCTTGTATGGGTTTATCTTTTCCTGTCCGTACATTATTATTTTGACGCGTGTGGTGTTTTTGAGATGTGTATGTTATTTCTTGTATGCAGCGAGCCACTCTGCCACGTTGCGCTCTATTCGTGCCGCAATGTCGCCTGTCTCGGCAGCCTTGTCGAACTTCTCGCCTGTGATGTGCTCATAGAGTTCGATGTATCTGTCGCTCACGCTCTCGGCGTATTCGTCGGTGATTTCAGGCATCACCTGTCCCGGCTCGTTCATGAAGTTGTGTTCGATGAGCCACTGGCGCACGAACTCTTTTGAGAGCTGCTTCTGCGGTTCGCCCTTTGCGAATTTCTCCTCGTATCCGTCTGCATAGAAGTAGCGGCTTGAGTCTGGCGTATGTATTTCGTCGATCAGATAAACCTTGCCGTCGCGTTTTCCGAACTCGTATTTGGTGTCAACGAGGATAAGTCCGTGCTGGGCGGCGATTTCCTGTCCGCGGGCGAAGATCTTTCTCGTGTAGTCTTCCATCACGGAGTAATCTTCTGCGCTAACAATACCCTGGGCGATGATTTCCTCCTTTGAGATGTTCATGTCGTGTCCCTCGTCGGCCTTTGTGGTAGGTGTGATGATCGGCTCCGGGAAGCGCTGGTTCTCTTTCATTCCGTCGGGGAGTTTCACTCCGCACAGTTCGCGGCAGCCTTTCTGGTATTCGCGCCATGCCGAACCGGTGAGGATGGAACGTATGATCATCTCCACTCTGAAGCCTTCACACTTCAGACCAATGGTAACCTGTGGGTCTGGAGTCGCCAATTTCCAGTTTGGACAGATGTCGTTTGTATGGTCGAGGAATTTTGCCGCAATCTGGTTGAGCACCTGACCCTTGAAAGGGATTCCCTTTGGCAGTACTACGTCAAAAGCAGAGATCCTGTCTGTGGCGACCATCACGATGAGGTCGTCGCCAATGTTGTAAACGTCGCGTACTTTTCCATGATATACGCTCTTTTGTCCTTCAAAATGGAAATCAGTGTTTGTTAATGCTTTCATTACTTTATGTTTATTAAAAGTCAGATAAATCTTTGTCGTTGTCGCCAAAGTGATAATTGCCTGCAAATGTAGTTATTTTATACCTAACGGACAACATTGCAGTTGAAAAATCATCATTCTTTCTTTGATTTGTCGAATTTCTCGTATGCCTTCACTATCTTGGTGACGAGCTTGTGGCGCACGATGTCGGTCTGTGTCAGGTTGACCACCGAGATGCCTTCCACTCCGCCCAGGATGCCGAGAGCCTCGCGCAGTCCGCTCTGCGTGCCGCGCGGCAGATCCACCTGCGTCATGTCGCCGGTAATTATCATCTTGGCGTTCCACCCCATGCGGGTGAGAAACATGCGGAGCTGTGCCGAGGTGGTGTTCTGCGCCTCGTCGAGTATCACCACGGCGTCGTTGAGCGTCCTGCCTCGCATGAAGGCGAGCGGGGCTATCTGTATCACATGTTTCTCCATCATCTCCTGCAGCTTCACGGCGGGTATCATGTCTTCGAGCGCATCGTAGAGGGGCTGCAGATAGGGGTCTATCTTGTCTTTCATGTCGCCCGGAAGGAATCCGAGCTTCTCGCCTGCCTCCACGGCGGGGCGCGACAGGATTATCTTCTTCACGCTCTTCTCCTTGAGCGCCCTCACGGCGAGCGCGATGCTGAGATAGGTCTTGCCGGTGCCGGCAGGACCCACGGCGAAGATCATGTCGCTCTTCTCGAAGGCTTCAACAAGCTGCTGCTGGTTGGCGCTGCGGCTCTTGATGGGCTTGCCGGAGATGTTGTAGACCACCACACCCGATGAAGAGTCGTCGGCGGCTGGTCTGCCCTTCACGATGTTGAGGATGTCGGCTTCGGCTATGGAATTGTATTTGAGGATGTGAAGACGTATCTTCTCCGCCACTTCCTCGAATGCCGCCATCTGCTCTTCGTCGCCCAACACTCTCACAACATTGTCCCTGGCCAGCAGGCGCAGCTTGGGAAACAACGACCTTATCATCTGAAGATGAACGTTGTTGCTGCCGTAGAACACCACTGGATCTATGTCTTCTAAAACGATATGCTTTTCTATCACCTATATGAATTTTATGAAATGTTCCGCAAAGTTACAACATTTTTATCATCCGCCGACATATTAAACGACAAATTTCCATTACCTTTGCAAAATTAAAAATTGACGAGCTGGTAAACCAGCAAAAAAGAACTACATAATGCAAGACATGAAAATTACAAAGAAACAATATATCCTCGCGTTCTTCACCATCGTGGCCGTACTTGCCATCATACGCTGCACATCTCCGAAAATAGCGGAAAGCGGAAGCAAAGAGGAGATGATGCCGGGTGACACTCTCGCCACACCGGCGACAACGGCACTTGCCGACGACGTGGAGAAGGGCGTCAAGGCTGAAATACGCTTCTTCGACGAGAAGGGAAACATCGTGAAGAATCGCATCTACAGCGTGCCGCGCTTCTGCGACGCCTTCCCCGACAGCAACAACGTGCAGCTTGCCTCTGCCAAGGAGCATGGCGTTAAACCGGTATTGAACAGGGCCGACGCCGAGAAGAGACACAAGGAACTGGTGTATATCGGAGCCAACCCGTTCTTCTGCGTCGACAAGCTGAAGAGAAGTACGCCATATCTCGTGCCACGAGCCGCCAACCTGCTGGGCGACATCGGACAGTCGTTCATGGATAGTCTGGCAATCAAAGGCATCCCACTGCACAAATGTATCGTTACAAGCGTGCTGAGGACGCGCGAAGACGTGGAAAGGCTCAGGACCACCAACAGAAACGCCACAGAGAACTCATGCCATCTCTACGGCACCACATTCGACATCTGCTACAACCGCTACACGAGAGTGAACGACCCGGAAGGGAAACAAATGAAGGCCACGAGCAACGACACCCTGAAATGGGTGCTCAGCGAGGTGCTGCGCGACATGCGCGTGGCAAACCGCTGCTATATTAAATATGAGGTGAAGCAGGGGTGTTTCCACATCACCGTGAGATAAAACACGCCCATTTCAGCAATGCAAACGGGCTGTTTACGATTTTATTTGAGCCATTTGGCATCTGCAAAACGGCAGTATGGAAGAGAGAACTGCACGACAGGACGTCTGCCCGACGGAAACGGCCAGCTATGACTCCGGCGCCCTTGTATGCCGGATTTGTTGCATTGTTGCATGTTGCATTGTCGCATTAAGGTCTTTCCGATATGCGGATGTCAAGGGTAAATAATATATAT
>CAVBFA010000017.1:0-34882 GCA_963594595.1 Oscillibacter sp.
TAAGTGCCTTTATCTCCATCAAATGTTTTTCCGTAGTCTGCGTCTTTTCCTTTTCATAATTTCTTTCTGTTTCAACAACCAAATTTTTAAGACGCTCATTTGATAGAGAAATCTGCAAGTATCGTTTCTTGGCTATTCCTCTCTTATATATGTACAAGGTAATTATAAACAGGAACAAGAGAATGGATATAAAGGAAACATATCTATTCTCTTTTGCTTCTGCAGCCATTTTTATATTTTCCTTCTCTTGTTTGTTGTAGTTATATGCAAAATGCATTTTTCCAATTGTACTCACGGCATTAATTCTGTTTATAGAATCCTGCAAGGTCACGCTTTCTTTTAGATAGAACAGTGCTGTCTTACTGTCGTTTTTGCAGTTGTAAAACTCACAAAGGGCAGAGGCTGCCTTTTGTTTAGAATATACTGTTCCACATTCCATAAGTTTCTTACTAAAATAAAAGACGGAGTCCAATTTAGTTTCTTTTGAATAGATGTCAATCGCTAAAGAATACGCAGAAGATTTAACACCATCTTCTAAGTTCTTTAATGTTTCCATCATATATGATTTTGCTTTACCATAGTCTTTTATATCGAAATAGCAGATTGCCAAAGACTGGGAGATGGAATTCCTTAGTATATTATTACCCAAACCTTTAGACAAACGATGCGCAGTATTCAGAAAATCAAGACATTTGCAGTAATCCTTCTTGAAATTATATATTGTTGCAATGTCTTGCATACTATATAGCATATTAACAGTATCTCTTAATAAAGAATCACAAGAATATGATTTCCTATACATTGTCAGAGCATCGTCGTACATTTCTTGATACAGAAACAAACTTCCTGTTTGACTATAAATGCAACTGAGAAAGCTGAGAGGCGTATTCTCATCCGTCAAAT
The DNA here is from genome assembly GCA_963594595.1 of Oscillibacter sp. GTDB lineage: Bacteria > Bacteroidota > Bacteroidia > Bacteroidales > Bacteroidaceae > Prevotella. The sequence goes on from CAVBFA010000017.1 coordinate 904, forward strand.
CAAGGGCTTTCTGAAAATATTGCAGGGCCTGCGGCGCGTCATTCTCCTGGACGAAATGTTTGCCTACGTAGTAATAAGTCTGACACAGTTTCTCCGTGTCGTTTGCTTTCTCATAGAAATCCATCACACGGAAGATGGTGCTGTCTTTGATTGGCTTGTATACGTTGTTGGCGGCTTTTACGGTGAGCAGCTGGTAGTAGTTGCGGTCGTAGGGATTGCTGCTGTTGGCGTATTTCTTCGATATTGACTTAACGTATGCTACGGCGCTGTCCGGATTTGTACGGCAAAGCGTGTCTGCCATAGCCAAATCTGCCGGATAAGAGTGTCTGCCGGCACAGGAGAGGATGAGGAATAAGCATAATACTCCACAAAAGATACTGGCTATATGTAACCGAGAATGTTTCCCGTCAGAAGGTGTGTTTTGCATAATCTAAAGAAATTATACTGCAAAAGTAACTCTTTTATCCAAATTATCCAACAAATCGCACAAATATCAAGAACATTCACAGCCCTTTCAAAAAGGAGTCACTTACCCAAAATTAGTAAAAAGCCCACACTCCATACTAACGCAAAAGCTCCCACAACTCAGAGTTGCGAGAGCTTTGCGTATTTAAGCCCAAATATTTGGGTTACAGTTTCTGCTTAACCTCAATCTCTGTGAACGTCTCGATGACGTCGCCCACCTGGATATCGTTGAAGTTGACGAGAGAGATACCACACTCGAAGGTGACTCCCACCTCCTTGACATCGTCCTTGTAACGCTTGAGGGCGTTGATGGCTCCGGTATGGATAACGATACCGTCGCGGATAAGACGAGCCTTGTCTGTGCGGTGAACCTTGCCCTCGGTGACCAAAGCACCGGCAACCGTTCCGACCTTCGAGATCTTGTATACCTCGCGAACTTCCACCTGACCGGAGACAACCTCCTTGACAACCTTGTCGAGCATACCCTCCATGGCAGAAGTGACATCCTCGATGGCATCGTAGATGACAGAATAGGTGTTGATCTCCACACCCTCCTGGTCGGCGAGCTTGCGGGCCGCTGCCGAAGGACGCACCTGGAAGCCCACGATGAGAGCATCCGAAGCGTCGGCGAGAGTAACATCGCTCTCTGAAATCTGACCCACGGCCTTGTAGATGACGTTGACCTTGATCTTCTCTGTAGACAGCTTGATGAACGAGTCGCTGAGAGCCTCGATACTACCGTCGGTATCACCCTTGACGATGATGTTGAGTTCCTTGAATGATCCGAGTGCGATACGATGGCTGATGTCGCTGAGGGTAAGACGCTTCTGAGTGCGCAATCCCTGCTCACGCTGCAACTGCAGACGCTTGTTGGCAATCTCGCGAGCCTCCACCTCGGTGTCGAGAACATGGAAGGCATCACCTGCCGTAGGAGCACCGTTGAGACCCAGGATGATTGCAGGCTCTGCCGGCTTTGCCTCCTCGATACGCTGGTTACGCTCGTTGAACATAGCCTTGATACGACCGTAGCTCGTTCCGGCAATCAGGTTGTCGCCCACACGGAGCGTTCCGTTGCTCACGAGGACAGTAGAGACATAACCGCGGCCCTTGTCGAGCGACGACTCTATGACGCTACCCGTAGCCTTGCGGTTAGGATTAGCCTTCAGTTCGAGCATGTCGGCCTCAAGGAGCACCTTCTCGAGAAGTTCGTCAACGCCAATGCCCTTCTTGGCACTGATCTCCTGACACTGGTACTTTCCGCCCCACTCCTCTACAAGGAGGTTCATATTGGCGAGGTCTTCCCTGATCTTATCGGCATTGGCACCCGGCTTGTCGATCTTGTTGATGGCAAATACCATCGGCACGTTGGCAGCCTGTGCGTGGGCGATTGCCTCACGTGTGGTAGGCATCACGCTGTCGTCGGCAGCGATGATGATGATGGCGATATCGGTAACCTGTGCACCACGGGCACGCATGGCGGTGAACGCCTCATGACCCGGAGTATCGAGGAATGTGATATGTCTGCCGTTCTGCAACGTCACGTTGTATGCACCGATATGCTGGGTGATACCACCAGCCTCACCGGCGATGACGTTGGTATTGCGGATATGGTCGAGGAGAGAAGTCTTACCATGGTCTACGTGTCCCATCACGGTAACGATAGGAGCGCGTGGCAGCAGATCGTTCTCATCGTCAGGCTCCTCGTTGATAGCCTCCGAAACTTCGGCACTAACGTATTCTGTCTTGAAGCCGAACTCCTCAGCAACGAGGTTGATGGTCTCTGCATCGAGACGCTGGTTGATAGACACCATGATGCCGACGCTCATACAGGTACCGATGACCTGGTTTACAGAGACGTTCATCATGTTGGCAAGTTCGCTGACGGTAACGAACTCCGTAAGCTTCAGTATCTTGCTCTCTGCCTTCTCCTCGGCGCGCTGCTCCTTGAGATGTTCCTGGGCGGCGTCGCGCTTCTCCTTGCGGTATTTGGCTCCCTTCTTGTTCTGTCCCTTGCTGGTGAGGCGTGCGAGCGTCTCCTTTACCTGACGTGCTACATCCTCCTCGCTTACTTCAGCCGGCTTCTGTCCGCCGCGCTTGCGGTTCTTCTTCTTGTTTGAACCTCCGGCGTTCTTCTGACCGCCCTGGGCATTGTTCTGCTTGGCAGCTGCAGCGATGTCTACACGCTCCTTGCCGATGCGCTGACGCTTCTTGCGCTCGCCATTGGCGTTTGCTCCGCCATGCTGTGCCTTCTCCTCACGCTCCTTGCGGCGCTCCTCCTTGCTCTTCTTCTTAGGACGGGTGCTCTGGTTCAGAGAGTCGAGGTCGATCTTGCCCAATACGTTGACCTTTGGAGCGAGCTTCTTCTCGCTCTTCAGCGTGAACACCTTTGAGTCGTTGTCGGCAGCAGCAGGCTGTGCTGCATTTGCCGGTGCTGCCTCTTTAGACTGCTCCTTTGCAGCAGGCTGTGCCACTGGCTGTTCTGCCTTCACTTCAGGCTTTGCGGCCACTGGCTCCGGCTTAGGCTGGGCAGGCTTAGGCTGTTCTTGACTTGGCTGCTCTTTGGCAACCGTTTCCACTGGTTTCTGTGCCACGGGCTTCTCCTCGGCTGGCTTGCTGACGGCAGCAGCATTTGCCTTTTTCTCTTCGGGCTTTGCAGTAGAAGCAGCAGATTTCGCTGATGGCTTCTTGCCCAGACTGTCGAGGTCTATCTTTCCTAATGGTGTGTACTTCTGCTGAGGTCTTGGCTCTGTGCTTCGTCCCTCCTTCTTGTCGGAGCGTTTCTTCTCCTTAGGACGCTTCTGCAAGAGCTTCTCTGCCTGTGTGCGCTCCTCCTTGTCCGACTTGTATGCCTCTACGAGAGCATTATACTGTCCGTCGGTGAGCTTGGAGTTAGGACCCTCAGGAGCCTCTCCCAGTTCGCTTCTTTTTTTCAGGAAATCAACTGCCGTTTGAAGTCCTATATTCAATTCACTAATCGCTTTGTTTAATCTGATGCTCATACTATATGTTTTACCCTTCTTCTTTCTTTTCTGTTATTATTCGGCATGTCCGGAGCGTTCTGACTGCGGAATCATCGTTCTCCGCCCTTGCTTGCGGCCCGTCAGTTTCCGGAACATACCATTCCCGAATGCTTACACATGCGGCACACCGTTCCGGGGAGCGGCGTGCCGTATGGGCTGTATGTATTATTCGAATTCGGCTCTCAGCACCTGGAGCACGTGGTCTACCGTCTCCTCTTCGAGGTCGGCTTTCTCTACGAGCATTTCGCGTGGTGCCTCAAGCACCTTCTTTGCAGTGTTGAAGCCGATAGACTTGATGGCGTCGATTACCCACTGGTCTATCTCGTCGGCAAACTCGTCGAGGTAGATGTCTTCCACCTCCTGGCCATCCTCCATGTCACGGAACACGTCGATGGTATATTCTGTCAGCATACTTGCCAACTTGATGTTCATACCGCCACGGCCGATTGCCAATGACACCTCTTCAGGCTTGAGGAACACCTCTGCCTTGTGGTTCTCCTCGTCAACATTGATGTTGAGAACCTTTGCCGGACTGAGGGCGCGCTGGATGAAGAGCTTGGTGTTTGCGGTGTAGTTGATCACGTCGATGTTCTCGTTGCACAGTTCTCTTACGATGCCGTGCACGCGGCTACCCTTAACTCCCACACATGCTCCTACCGGGTCGATGCGCTCGTCGTAGCTCTCAACGGCGATCTTGGCTCTCTCTCCCGGCATACGTGCTATGCGCTGCACGGTGATGAGTCCGTCGGCAATCTCCGGCACCTCCTGTTCGAGCAGGCGCTGCAGGAACATCGGACTTGTGCGGCTGAGGATGATTTTCGGGTTGTTGTTCTCGTTGTCCACACGCAGGATGACAGCCTTTACGGTCTCTCCCTTGCGATACTGGTCGCGAGGAATCTGCTCTCCCTTGGGAAGGATAAGCTCGTTGTTCTCGTCGTCAACGAGGAGCACCTCTCTCTTCCACACCTGATATACCTCAGCTGTGATAACCTGTCCCACACGGTCTTTGTATTTGTTGTAGAGGCTGTCGTGCTCGAGCTCGAGCACCTTTGAAGCCAAGGTCTGACGCAGGTTGAGGATGGCACGGCGTCCGAACTTGCTGAAGTCCACCTTCTCGCTCACGTCCTCACCCACCTCGTAGTCTGCCTGTATCTTGCGGGCCTCTGTGAGTGTTATCTCTTTGTTGTCGTCATGCTCCACACCGTCGGCAACGACGGTACGGTTGCGGTATATCTCGAAGTCGCCCTTGTCAGGGTTCACGATGACGTCGAAGTTCTCGTCGCTGCCGAAGATCTTCGCGATGACGTTGCGGAAGCTTTCCTCGAGCACGCTCATGAGAGTCGTTCTGTCGATATTCTTCGTTTCCTTGAATTCTTTGAAGGAATCGAACATGCTTACTGTTTCTTCTTCTTTCTTTAATGCTGCCATAGCTTATTTGAAACTTATTAAGTATTTTGTATATTTCACTGTGTTCATGCCGAAGGTCTTGTCAACGTCTTCTATTACCGGGCGCTTGGCTCCTTCCTTCTTCACTTTCTCTTTCACGGTGATGGTGAAATCGTCTCCATCCACACTCTTGAGCAGTCCTTTCCATTTCTTTCCGTCGGCGTCGAGCACTTCCACTTCTTTTCCGATGAAGTTGAGATACTGCTGTCTCACCTTGAAAGGCTGTCCGAGGCCGGCGCTGCCAACCTCCAATTCGTAGTCCTCGTCATCACGGTTGAGGTTGTCTTCTATGAAGCGGCTGAGCTGCACGCAATCCTCAATCCACACGCCATCTGCATGGTCGATCTCCACGACGATTCTGTCGTCTGGACTAATCTCAATGTCAACGAGGAAATAGTCTTTGTCCTCGAGCCACTGGTTAACTAATTTTTCAACTACGTTTTTGTCTATCATAAATAAAATAACTTGTGGTAATTCCCTTGAGGCGGCAAGAGAATGTCATCCATCAGAAAGTGTCGCCTGTCGGGGATTTAAAATAAAATGAGGAGCTCCTTCGGGGCTCCCCATTCCACTGAACGCTGCAAAGTTAACAATTATTATTAACGTGCGCAACGTTTTATGCATAAAATATGTGGTTTGTATCTGCTTTTTCTTCGTTTTTTAGCATTCCGCCATGAAGTATCGGCATTACCAACCATCAGATTCTGTCTTATTGCCGTTTTCCGGTCCGTTTCCTTTCCGGAAAACCGGATGTTTCCACATACCGTCCCTGCGCCATCCGGCTGTTTATGCGTCGATGTTGGCGTAGGTGGCGTTCTGCTCTATGAACTGGCGGCGTGGCTCCACGTCGTCGCCCATGAGCATAGAGAATATCTCGTCTGCCTCGGCGGCATTCTCGATGTTCACCTGCTTGAGCAGACGGGTCTTCGGGTTCATTGTGGTGTCCCAGAGCTGCTCCGGGTTCATCTCTCCCAAACCTTTATATCGCTGTGTGTGGATATTCTTGTCGTCGTCCACGCCGTTGCCGTATTTGTCGAGGAACGCCTGTCGCTGCTGCTCGGTGTAGCAGTATTCCTTCACCTTGTTCTTGAAGGTGCAGAGATACAATGGCGGAGTGGCGATATAGAGATGTCCCTCCTGTATCACCTTCGGCATGAAACGATAGAAGAGCGTCATGATGAGTGTGTCGATGTGAGAACCATCGACGTCGGCATCGGTCATGATGATGATCTTGTCGTAGCGCAGCTTTTCGGTGTTCGCCTCCTTGTCTTCTTCGCCGTCCACTCCGAAGCGCACGCCGATACTCTGTATGATGTTCATCACCGACTCGCTCTCGAACACCTTGTGCCACATCACCTTCTCCACGTTCAGAATCTTACCTCTGAGCGGCAGGATAGCCTGGGTGTAGCGGTCGCGGCCCTGCTTAGCCGAACCTCCGGCGGAGTCTCCCTCGACGAGGAATATCTCGCATTCCTTAGGGTCGCGGTTGGAGCAGTCTGCGAGTTTTCCCGGCAGTCCGCCTCCGGTCATCGGGTTCTTGCGCTGCACGCTCTCACGTGCCTTGCGCGCCGCGATACGTGCCGTAGCGGCAAGGATGACCTTCTCGCACACCTGCTTCGCCTCTTTCGGGTGCTCTTCCAGATAGTTTGCCAGCGCCTCCGACACAGCCTGCTGCACGGCTCCGGTAACTTCGCTGTTTCCGAGTTTCGTCTTTGTCTGTCCCTCAAACTGCGGCTCTGCCACCTTTATCGAGATTACGGCGGTGAGGCCCTCGCGGAAGTCCTCTCCGGCAATTTCTATCTTCGCCTTCTCTATCTGCTTTGAAATCGCGGGATCGCTGTCGGCGTATTTCTTCAGCGTGCGAGTGAGTGCCATACGGAAGCCCACGAGATGTGTTCCTCCCTCTATGGTGTTGATATTGTTTACGTATGAATGGATGTTCTCGCTATAGTCGGTGTTATACATGATAGCCACCTCGATCGGAATGCCCTGCTTCTCTGTCTTCAGATAGATGACATCGTCGAAGAGGTGGGTGCGATGGCGGTCGACGTAGCGCACAAACTCCTTCAGTCCCTCCTTGGCGTGGAACACTTCCTGGCGGGTCTTACCCTCCTCGTCGGGACGCATGTCGGTGAGCGTTATGGTGATGCCGGCATTCAGATATGCCAGCTCTCTCATTCGCTTGGCTATGATGTCGTACTTATACGTGGTGGTAGTGAATATGGTAGGGTCTGGCCAGAACTGCTGGCGTGTTCCCTGTTTGTCGGTCTCTCCCACTACCTTCACGGAATAGAGAGGCTTTCCCTTTTCGTATTCCTGCTGATAGATCTTGCCGTCGCGGAACACCTGCGAGAGCATCTTCGTGGAGAGTGCGTTCACACAGCTCACACCCACTCCGTGGAGTCCTCCGCTGACTTTGTATGATCCCTTGTCAAACTTTCCTCCTGCGTGGAGCACCGTCATGACCACTTCGAGTGCCGACTTGTGGAGTTTCTCGTGCATATCCACCGGAATACCACGTCCGTTGTCCTGCACTGTGATAGACTCGTCCTCGTTGATGGTAACCTCGATGTGCGTGCAATAGCCTGCCATCGCCTCGTCGATGGAGTTGTCCACGGTCTCGTTCACAAGGTGATGGAGACCTTTCTCACTGATATCGCCGATATACATGGCCGGACGCTTGCGCACAGCCTCAAGACCCTCCAGCACCTGAATGTTACTGGCGGAATAGTTGTTCTCGTTTATCTGATTGTCTGACATTGTTGATTTCTTGATTTTTTCAAGGGGCAAAGATAGTCAATTTTATTGACATAGGGAAATTTTCGGTTTAAAAAGTGTCGCCGTTCCTCTTTACCCTCGACATATTGGGGTTATTTCCAAACAGGTCATCAGATTCCGCATCTGCCTGGCCTTCGTTTCACACACACCGCGCCGCATCATTCCCACGCCACCGGCAGACGAAACGACAATCTGCCATAACGGTTTGCCATAACGCAGAAATGCCACAATCTTCCGATTGCAGCATTCCGTATGATTCAATAACATTTTTACATCGCCCCATAGTGCGACACCTGACTTAGGCAAGGCTATTGATGTGCTGTGCCAAGCTTGACTTGATGTTAGCAGCCTTATTCTTGTGGATAAGGTTAGTCTTAGCCAGCTTGTCAAGAATCTTCTGTACGCTTGGGTACATCTTAACAGCCTCTTCCTTGTCTGTCATAGCGCGCAGTTTGCGAACTGCATTACGCATAGTCTTTGCATAATATCTGTTGTGCAAATTCTTTTTCTTATCCTGGCGGATTCTTTTTAGTGATGATTTGTGATTTGCCATCTTGTTATTATCTTTTTATTTTTTATTGTAGTCCCTAGGAGAGTCGAACTCCTCTTTAGAGAATGAAAATCTCTCGTCCTAACCGATAGACGAAGGGACCATAACCCGATTTTTGCGGTGCAAAGTTACGTCAACTTTATCATATACGCAAATATTTTCAAGAAAAAATGCTGAAATTCGTGCTTTTCTCGTTGTTTTTTAGGATTTTACGCCATCCAAACGAGGTTTTTTGATAATTTTGCCGATAATTATGACTTTCAACATCAATTGCATAGTGCTCCACGCCTTCATGTTCAACGACTCGAAAATGATGGTTGACGTGCTCTCCAGAGAGGAGGGCAGGTTGTCGTGCGTGCTCAACACCGGACGGTCGAAGGCGAGCCGCGGGCGCCGCCAGCTGTTCCAGCCCCTGTCGATTCTCGAACTGACTCTCGACCGCAAGGCACCGGGACTGCTCGCCACAGTGAAAGACGCTCATGTGGCGGTGGCATTCGCCGACATACCCTTCGCCCCCTACAAACTCGCCATATCGATGTTTCTCGCCGAGTTCATTGCCAACGTCACACGGTCGGAAAAGGAATCGGAGGTTCTCTTCGACTATATATCGGAGAGTCTGCAGTGGCTCGACGGAGCGAGGAGGGATTTTTCAAACTTCCACCTTGTGTTCATGATGCGCCTGACGAGGTTCGTGGGATTCTTCCCTAATCTCGACGACTACAGCGAGGGATGCGCCTTCGACATGCAGAACGGATGTTTCGTGGACTGGGCGCCGCAGCAGAGGGGATTTCTCACGGGCGACGACGCTGCCAAGATGCAGACACTGATGCGCATGAACTACGACAACATGCGGCTCTTCAAGATGTCGCACGCCGACCGCAACCGATGTCTCGACGTGATAATAGACTACTACAGACTGCACGTGGCTGACTTCCGCGAAATGAAATCACTCTCTATCCTGAGGGAATTGTTTGCATGACCATCAACCCAAACGCCGGTTTTGCACCTCATATATACCTATTATATATAGACGCACGCACATGTAAGACAATCGGGAAAGAGAAGAACAGGACATTACATTACAGCAGTTCCACCCTGACACACCAAGCGAATACATCCAAAACACAGTCGTCAGCATGAAAATCAAACACAACACCAGACTTACCGTCAATTCCTGCAGTTGTAACAAGGGAGAATAAACGACGCCTTATGATTAAAATATTTTAACTCTTTACAATATCCTAATTGTTAAACCAAATCTTAGTAATTTGGTAGTACCAAAACATTAAATCCGAACCACCAACAGCCAGAGGAAATCTCGCACCATTCACCCAAAATGTCATTTTACCAAAAATCGCCAAGACCATCAGATCATCAGATTTTTAATTCATGATGCTTGCAATAACTTACCCGTTGGCGGAATTAATTTAGTGAGCACTTAATTCCAATGACCGATTCGAGTTAAAATTGGGCACGATGCTTGCCCAACTGGGGTAAGCTGCTTTCTCATCATGGGCACGCTGCTTGCCCCGGATGGGCAGATTTGGCTCCCGATACCAGCCCGACACATTCCCATTTATGGAGTTCAGCCAACGCATGCAATTCCTGCCATCTGACAATTCCTCTCATCAGCAAACCATCCAGATGGAATTCCTCTTATCAGCAAACCATCCAGACAATTGGCTGACAATCGCCAGACGGTTAACTATCTGTTTGTCAGAATATTACAGCAGAAAACCAGACAATCTGACAGTTTTTCGGAAATTCTCGTTTTTGCTAAGAATCAGCGATATGGGCTACTTTTACTCATATCGACAAAATTAAATTAATTCCGCCAACGGGTAACAACTTACAAGACGACAACACCCCAGCGCCACCTCACCCGACCGCAGACAACCGGCAGTAGACACCCGGCAAGGGAAACCGTTGCCATTTTCGCAAAATCCACAAAAGCAAGACAACCAGACGCCCCGAACAAAGGCATACAATATGTTAAATTACGCCTCTCTATTTGTGAACTTTTATTAATTTCTCAACCTTCAAGGCCTCATCTACCCCACCCCATTACCAACCTCCATCAGACGCCAAGCAATGAAGAGAAATCAAAAAAAATACCGAAAAGAGGAAAATTGTGGGGAAAAGTGGCGGAGTGTGGGGGAAAATGTGTAACTTTGAAGCCCAATAACCCATTAAGATGTACGTATGCGATTTTTAGGTAACATAGAGGCAAAGATCGACGCGAAGGGACGTGTGTTCCTCCCCGCAACTTTCCGCAAGGTATTGCAAGCCGGCGGAGAGGAAAACCTCGTGTTGCGTAAAGACGTGTTCCAGCCATGCCTCGTGCTCTACCCGGAAAGCGTATGGAACGAGCAGATGGACGAGCTTCGGTCAAGGCTCAACCGCTGGAACAGGGAGCATCAGCGCATCTTCAGACAGTTCGTGAGCGACGTGGAAGCGATATCGCTCGACGGCAACGGAAGATTCCTGATCCCGAAGAGATACGTCGACATGGCTGCGATAAGCGGACAGGTGAAATTCATCGGCATGGGCGACTCGATAGAGATCTGGAGCGAAGGAAACACCGCAGACCCGTTCATGGAGCCCGACGAATTCGGCGCCGCACTGGAGAGCATTATGGGTTACACCTCGCCGGCGGATGCCGGCAACGGGAAAGTGAATGACAATATTGCTGGAAACTAAAGAAAAAAACGAATACAGACAATGGCTACCATCATCGATACATATCACGTGCCGGTATTGCTCGAAGAGAGCGTCGGCGGACTTGACATCAAACATGACGGGACATACGTCGACGTGACGTTCGGCGGTGGCGGTCACAGCCGCAGAATACTGCAGGAACTGGACGGTGGCGGCCACCTGTACAGCTTCGACCAGGACGCGGATGCGGAAAAGAACGTGAGTCCGCAGGACAACTTCACATTCGTGAGGAGCAACTTCAGGTATCTCAAGAACTGGATGCGCTACTACGGAGTGGACGGACTCGACGGACTGCTTGCCGACCTGGGGGTGTCGAGCCACCACTTCGACGACGAGACGAGAGGGTTCTCTTTCAGATTCGACGCACCGCTCGACATGAGGATGAACAAAAGGGGCGGAGAGAATGCCGCCGACCTCGTGAACGAAAGGTCGGAAGATGAACTCGCCGACATGTTCTATCTCTACGGAGAACTGAAGAACTCAAGGCGCATAGCGAAGGCCATAGCCAAAGCGAGGGAGCAGAAACCGATACTGACGACACAGGATCTGATGGACGCCACACTGCCGCTGTTTCCGAAGGAAAGGGGGAAAAAGGATATGGCGAGGATGTTCCAGGCGCTGCGCATCGTGGTGAACCACGAGATGACAGCACTGAAGGAGATGCTCGCCTCTGCCACGGAGCTGCTGAAACCGGGCGGCAGACTGTCGGTGATAACATATCACAGTCTGGAGGACAGGATAGTGAAGAACTTCATGAAGACGGGAAATGCCGAAGGCAAGACGACACAGGACTTCTTCGGAAGGGTGGAGACTCCGTTCAGGCTCGTCAACAACAAGGTGATAGTGCCATCCGACGAAGAACAGCAGGTCAACCCGCGAAGCAGAAGCGCAAAACTGAGAATTGCAGAGAAAAGAGAACCGGCCGACAAATAGTGGAGACGAACAAAAGAAATGAAAGAAGACTATACTGACATAAACGCCGAAGAGGGAACGATACCGACACTGCCAGACACGGAAGGAAACCGGACGGAACCTCTCGCCAGCCAACACGACGCCAACACCGACGCCGCAACGACTGACACTGCCGACACGACAGCATCCGCCGACACGACGGAGAAGAGGAAGACAAACGTGGAGGCAGCCAGCGAAAGCCTGGAAAGCCAAGAGGCAAGAAAGGAACTGAAACGCATCGTGGAGGAGATTGCCAGAGAGGACGAACGGCCGATGTCGTCGAACTTCTCGCTCAAGAAAATCCTCGGCGGCGAATTCCTGCAGGCAAAGATAATAAAGCAGTACAAATGGCTCATCGTGATAATCGTGGGCTTCATGATAGTATATGTGTCAAACAGATACAGCTGCGACCAGAAGAGAATACAGATTTCAAAGCTCAACAAGGAGCTGGAGGAAGCTAAGTTCAGGGCGATGACGACAACAAGCGAACTGACGAAGATAAGCCGCGAGAGCAACGTGCTGCAGATGCTGCAGAACTGCAAAGACAGCGTGCTGCATATCCCTAACCAGCCACCTTATATTATAAACGTACCGGAACAATGAATACAAACAGACAGCAAAACTTAGCCAAATCGGTGAAGAGATACAGGATTATCTCATGGATTGCAGTACTGATCTGCCTGTTGATCATCGGAAAGGTGGTTTATGTGGGCACTCTGAAGCGCGAATACTGGATGAAAGTGGCTGAGCAGAAAAAGGTGAAGGAAAAGCCGGAACCTGCCGAACGCGGAAACATACTGAGCTGCGACGGAAGGTTGCTGTCCGGAACACTGCCTGAATACGACCTTATAATAGACTTCAGCGTGTGTCAGGAGTGGCGCGACTCTATGTGGAGAGCCGATTTCCCGAAAATCTGCGCCGGACTGCACCGTATATTCCCTGACAAAAGCGAGGAGTATTTCCGCAACAGACTGCAGGAGGGATACGACAAGAAGAACAAGAGCTGGAGAATAATAAAGAGAAAGGCCACCTTCGAGGAGATGACGGAGGTGAAACGGCTGCCGGTGTTCAGGGAGCCAAGACTGAGAGGAGGATTCCACGAAGTGGAGCATACGACGAGGAAGAAACCCTTCGGATCGCTCGCAAGCCGAACAATCGGTGACCTGATATGGAACGGACAGCCGAAATGCGGACTGGAACAGTCGTTCAACAAATACCTGAGCGGTACACCGGGAAAGAAGCGCATACGCAAGGTGTTCGACAAGACGATACCTGAGATAATAGTGCCGCCGGTGGCTGGATGCGACATCATAACGACAATCGACGTGGGTATGCAGGACCTCTGCGAGAGGGCGCTCCTGGAGAAGCTGAAGGAAATCAACGGCAACGTGGGAGTGGCTATCGTGATGGAGGTGAACACCGGCGACATCAAGGCAATGGTGAACATGTCGAAACTCGCAAGCGGCGACTATGCCGAGATAAAGAACAACGCCGTGTCTGACCTGCTCGAACCGGGTTCGGTGTTCAAGACGGCATCGATAATGGTGGCGCTCGACGACGGAGTGGTGGACACCACTTATATGGTGGACACCGGAGGCGGAGTATGGGACATGTACGGAGCGAAGATGAGAGACCACAACTGGTCATCAGGCGGTTACCAGACGATATCACTGCCTCGCACGCTGGAGGTGAGCTCGAACATCGGAGTGAGCCGGATCATTGACAGATTCTACGGCAAGAACCCGGAGAAATTCGTTGAGGGACTACGACGCATCGGAATGGGAGCACCGCTGAACCTGCCGTTCAAGGGAGCGGGAAAGGCACAGATACGCATGCCGAAGAAAAACAAACGCGGACAATACACCAACTGGTATGGCACCACGCTGCCGTGGATGAGTATCGGATATGAGACCCAGGTGCCGCCGATATACACGCTGACCTTCTATAACGCCATAGCAAACAACGGAAAGATGGTGGCACCGAGATTCGTGAAGAGCGTGGTGAAAGACGGACAGGTGGTAAAGGATTTCCCCACCGTAGTGGTGAAGGAGAAAATCTGCAAGGAGAAGACTCTCAAGGAGATGCAGACCATACTGTACCACGTGGTGAGCCAAGGACTGGGCAAGGCTGCCGGTTCGGAATCGTTTAAGGTGGCGGGCAAGACCGGTACGGCACAGATTTCTAAAGGACGGTCGGGATATAAGAGCGGACCGATGAACTATCTCGTAAGCTTCGCCGGATATTTCCCTGCCGACGCTCCACGATACAGCTGCATAGTATGCATACAGAAACCGGGACTGCCGGCATCGGGAGGCAGACAGAGCGGTAGTGTGTTCCACAAGATATCGGAGGGCATAATGGCACAGAGCCTGAAGCTGCTCGCATCTGACGCACGTACACCGGACGCCCTGCTGACACCGGAAGTGAAAAACGGCAACATGCTTGCCGCCGACTATGTGCTGGCACATCTCGGTGTGAAGACCAACGAGGGATGGAACGGCAGCTATGCTAACGGAAACCCGATATGGGGAAAGGCAGAGAGCAACAACAGGATGGTGACGCTTTCCAAGGGAAAGGTGTATGCCAAGAACCTGATGCCTGACGTGATAGGAATGGGAGCCCGCGACGCCGTGTACATCGCGGAGACGAGAGGTCTGAAGGTGACTATCTACGGCAGAGGAAAGGTGTATGAGCAGAGCATAGCGGCCGGCTCGAAGATAAGGAAGGGACAGCGCTGCGTTATAAAGCTCAGAAACTGACAGCCGGAAGCTGCATCGCCCCAAAGGCGGTGGAGGCTTAGGAGCGACGGAACATAAAACGACAAAGAAACAACATAACATATATAAAGAAAGACTATGGTACTGGAAGAACTTATCAAAGGACTGAAGACGGTCAGCGTCTGCGGTCAGACAGACATAGAGATAACGGGCGTGAACATCGACTCACGCCGAATCAAGGAGGGACACCTGTTCGTTGCACAGCGCGGAACACAGGTGGACGGACACAAGTTCATACCTAAGGCTATCGAACTTGGCGCAAAGGCTGTACTCTGCGAGGTATTGCCGGAGGAGAAAGCCGAGGGAGTGACTTATGTGCAGGTGGAATCCACTGAGGACGTGGTAGGAAAGGTTGCCACGACATTCTATGGCGACCCGTCGAGGAAACTGAAGCTCGTGGGAGTGACGGGAACTAACGGCAAGACGACAATCGCCACATTATTATATAATATGTTCCGCAAGTTGGGATACAAATGCGGACTGCTGTCCACGGTGTGCAACTACATCGAGGACGAGGCGGTTCCTGCCGACCACACCACACCGGACCCTATCGAACTGAACTATCTGCTCAGCAGGATGGTGGACGCCGGATGCCAGTATGCCTTCATGGAGTGCAGTTCCCACGCCATAGCACAGAAGCGCATCGGAGGACTGAACTTCGTTGGAGGACTGTTCACAAACCTGACACGCGACCATCTGGACTACCACAAGACATTTGAGAACTACCGCAATGCAAAGAAGGCGTTCTTCGACCAGCTGCCGAAGACTGCGTTCGCCATAACGAATGCCGACGACAAGAACGGCATGGTGATGGTGCAGAACACGAAGGCTACGGTGAAGACATACTCCACACGCACAATGGCTGACTTCAAGGCAAAAATCCTTGAGTGCCACTTCGGCGGAATGTATCTCGAAATCGACGGCAGAGAGGTGGGAGTGCAGTTCATAGGCAAGTTCAACGTCAGCAACCTGCTCGCCGTATATGGTGCCGCCGTGATGCTGGGCGAGAAGCCGGAGAACGTACTCCTCGTGATGAGCACGCTGAAGAGCGTGAGCGGAAGACTCGACCCTATACAGTCGCCAGAGGGCTACACTGCTATCGTGGACTATGCCCACACACCTGACGCACTGGAGAATGTGCTCAATGCCATTCATGAGGTGCTCGAGGGAAAGGGCCGTGTGATAACGGTTTGTGGCGCCGGCGGAAACCGCGACAAGGGCAAGCGTCCTTTGATGGCGCAAGAGGCGGTGAAGCAGAGCGACAAGGTGATAATAACAAGCGACAACCCAAGATTTGAGGAGCCGCAGGATATAATCAACGACATGCTTGCCGGACTGGACGACCAGCAGATGAAGAAGGTGGTGAGCATCGTTGACCGCCGTGAGGCTATCCGCACCGCCTGCATGCTGGCACAGAAGGGCGACGTGATACTCGTTGCCGGAAAGGGCCATGAGGACTATCAGGAAATAAAGGGAGTGAAACATCACTTCGACGACAAGGAGGTGCTGAGAGAGGCTATGGGCATCAAATAAGGATGCAGAAAACCAAATACTCACATCACCGAAGCAATCCCCGACGCCTGACGGAAGACAGGCTGAGGGACAAACAAAAAGTGAAACGAATATAATATATCATGTTATACTATCTATTCAGATTCTTAGACCAGTTCGGCATTCCGGGAAGCCACATGTGGGGATACATCTCGTTCCGCGCATTGCTCGCCCTGATTCTCTCGCTCGCCATCTCGGCTTGGTTCGGAGAGAAGTTCATAAAATACTTGAAGAGCAAACAGATAACAGAGGTGCAGCGTGATGCCAAGATAGACCCGTTCGGGGTGAAGAAAATCGGCGTGCCTTCAATGGGAGGCATCATCATCATTGCTGCCATACTGCTGCCGGTGCTGCTGCTCGGACGAATGAGGAACATTTATCTCATCCTTATGATCATCACGACGATATGGCTGGGATTCCTCGGCGGACTCGACGACTACATCAAGATTTTCCGCCACAACAAGGAGGGACTGCCGGGCAAGTTCAAGATCGTGGGACAGATAAGCATCGGACTCATCGTGGGACTGGTGTTGTGGCTGAGTCCTGACGCCAAGATAAACGAGAATCTGAGCATGAAGAAGATGAACGGCACGGAGGTGGTGGTGAAACACCGCTCTGAAGCCCAGAAGTCACTGAAGACGACGATACCGTTCGTGAAGGGTCACAACCTTGACTACTCCAACATCATGTCGTTCTGCGGCAAATACAAGACGGCGGCAGGATGGATTCTCTTCGTGATAATGACAATCCTCGTGGTGACGGCTGTCTCCAACGGTGCTAACCTGAACGACGGAATGGACGGCATGTGTGCGGGAAACTCCGCCATTATAGGTGTGGCGCTGGGAATATTCGCCTATGTCAGCAGTCACATTGAATATGCGGCATATCTGAACATCATGTATATACCGGGCTCGCAGGAGCTGGTGGTGTTCATGTGTGCCTTCGTGGGAGCACTGGTGGGATTCCTTTGGTATAACTCGTATCCGGCACAGGTGTTCATGGGCGACACGGGATCGCTGACCATCGGCGGTATCATCGGTGTATGTGCCGTGATTATACACAAGGAACTGATGCTGCCGATACTGTGTGGCATATTCTTCGTGGAGAGCCTCAGCGTGATACTTCAGGTCTACTACGCCAAGCTGGGAACAAGGAGGGGAGTGAAGCAGCGACTGATAAAGCGCGCTCCTCTGCACGACACGTTCCGCACCACGGACGACCAGCTCGACCCGAACATCAAGTATGTGTTCAAGAAGCCTCACACGGCTATCCATGAGTCGAAGATCACCATCCGCTTCTGGATAATGACAATCATCCTGGCGGCAATGACAATCATCACGCTGAAGATGAGATAAAAGGGAGAAGAAAAGAATAAAAAAGAAGGTAAAGGTATTATATAGCAAAAGTAATATGAAAAGAATTGTTATACTTGGAGCTGGCGAGAGTGGAGCCGGAGCTGCCGTATTGGCAAAGAAAGAGGGTTTCGACGTGTTCGTGTCTGACATGTCGGCCATCAAGGACAAATACAAGAAGCTCCTTGACGACCACGGTGTGGAATGGGAGGAAGGTCACCACACCGAGGAGAAGATTCTCAACGCTGACGAGATAATAAAGAGTCCGGGCATACCGAAGGAGGCTCCGATGATAAGAAAGTGTATGGAGAAGAACATACATATCATCAGCGAGATTGAGTTCGCAGGAAGATACACGAACTCCAAGATGGTGTGCATAACGGGAAGCAACGGAAAGACGACTACAACGTCGCTTATCTATCATATATTCAAGAATGCAGGTTATGACGCCGGACTGGCCGGCAACATCGGAAAGAGCCTGGCACTGCAGGTGGCGGAGGAGCCACACGAATACTATATCATAGAACTCAGCTCCTTCCAGCTTGACGACATGTATGACTTCAGGGCAAACATCGCCATCCTGCTGAACATCACACCGGACCATCTGGACCGCTACGACTTCTGCATGCAAAACTATGTGGACGCAAAGATGAGGATTCTGCAGAACCAGACACAGGAGGACTCTTTCATCTACTGGAACGATGACCCTGTGATAAAGAAGGAACTTGACAAGTATGACATCAAGGCGGTGAAGTGTCCGTTCTCCGAGCTGAAGGAGAAGGGTTCCATCGGTTATATCGAAGAGGGACAGTACAAGATTGAATACCCCACTCCGTTCAACATGGAGCAGGAGGAACTGAGCCTCACGGGCAAGCACAACATTTACAACTCTCTGGCTGCCGGTATCGCATCAAACATCGCCGGCATCAAGAAGGAGGAAATACGCAAGAGTCTGAGCGACTTCCCCGGTGTGGAGCACAGACTGGAGAAGGTTGCCACCGTGGGTGGCGTTCTCTACGTGAACGATTCGAAAGCTACCAACGTGGATGCATGCTGGTATGCCCTCGAAAGCATGAAGACACCTACCATCCTCATCATTGGCGGAAAGGACAAAGGCAACGACTACAACGAGATAAAGGAATTGGTGAAGAAGAAATGTGCGGGCATCGTATATCTCGGTGCTGACAACAAGAAACTGCATGATTTCTTCGATGGAATGGGCATTCCGGTGGCTGACACGCATAGCATGAAAGACTGCGTGGAGGCATGCGAGAAGATGGCAAAGCCGGGATATACGGTTCTGCTGAGCCCTTGCTGCGCAAGCTTCGACCTGTTCAAGAACATGGAGGACAGAGGCGAACAGTTCAAGACTCTCGTCAGGAACTTGTAAATTCCACATATTACACAATAAACTGAAAGTATAGGAGACATAGACAGAAAATGGCAGAAGAGACTACGGCAGAGAAAAAAGTTGCTACAAGAAGAATAAAGGGCGACCCTGTGATATGGGGAGTCTTCATCATGCTGTGCATAATAAGCATCATCGAGGTGTTCAGCGCTTCGAGCAACTTGACATACAAGACTTCCAACTACTGGGGACCGATATGTAAGCATGTGTTCCTGTTAGGATGGGGAGTGCTGTTCATGCTGGCAACGATGAACCTGAAATGCAAATATTTCAAGCTCGTCATGCCGCTGGCATTGCTAATATCGTTTGTATTGCTCATAATCTGCTTTTTCGTAGGTGCCGTGAACGACGGCCACAGATGGATTCCCATACCGGTAATCGGCATGAAATTCCAACCTTCTGAAATGGCGAAAGGTGCCGTGGTGCTCGCCGTAGCAACGATACTGAGCGCCATGCAGACGGACACGGGTGTTGACAAGAGGGCATTCAAATTCATCATCTTCGTGTGCAGCGGCTTCATAGTTCTCATTGGATTGGAAAACCTCTCTACGGCAGCACTGCTGGGTGCTGTCGTGCTGATGATGATGTGGATAGGAAGAATACCCAAGAGGCAGTTGGGCAAACTGATGGGATTTCTTGCCATTTTGGCAGTGGGTGGATTGATCATCGTAATGGCCTTCGGACACGACAAGGAGAAAGAGGCTGAAGAGGACCCGAGAATGGCTATGGTGGACAAAAACAAGGTGAAGGCAACAGACAAAGAAGAGGACAAAGAACCGAAATTGTTCCACCGCCTCGACACATGGAAGAGCCGTATAGACAAGTTCCTCGACGGCAAAGATGTTCCGCCGGAAAAATTCGACCTCAACAATGACGCACAGGAGGGATATTCACAGATAGCCATAGCATCATCTAACATGATGGGCAAAGGACCGGGAAACTCCACGATGAGAGACTACCTGCCACAGGCATTCAGCGACTTCATCTACTCCATCATCATCGAGGAGATGGGACTGATAGGCGCCGTGGGCGTGTGTCTGCTGTATATAATACTGCTGTTCCGCACCATGACGATAGCGAGCAGATGTGCCAACACCTTCCCGGCACTGCTGATAATAGGAATAGCACTGCTGCTTGTCACACAGGCTCTGTTCAATATGGGCGTGGCTGTGGGATGGCTGCCGGTGACCGGTCAGCCGCTGCCGCTGATAAGCAAGGGCGGTACTTCATCAATAATGAACTGCGTGTATATCGGAATGATACTGAGCGTGAGCCGGTCGGCAAAGAAGAAGAACGAAACGGCGCACATTCCTGCCGCAACGCCGATAGCAGCATAAGAAATGAAGAGAATGACAGGCAAAGGTCATGAAAAAGACCAAAGGTAAAGACAACCGGTAAAGGTTGATAAAGGAAAAGACATCCGCAAGACAGCATATCGACTGCGGATGAGTTAACAAAGAAACAAAATTTCGGAACAATGGATAATGAACTGAGGATTGTAATCAGCGGTGGCGGCACTGGAGGCCATATATTCCCTGCCGTATCTATCGCAAATGCCATAAAGGCGAAGCGCCCGGAGGCAAAGATTCTGTTTGTCGGAGCTCTCGGCAGAATGGAAATGCAGCGAGTGCCGGCAGCAGGATACGAAATCAAAGGTCTGCCCGTCAGAGGACTGATACGTCCGCTGTGGTCACCGAAAAACATCGGTGTGCTCATAGATTACCTGAAGAGCAAGGGTATGGCGAAGAAGATCATCAAAGACTTCAAGCCGATGGCTGCAGTGGGAGTGGGAGGATATGCCAGTGGAGCGACTCTCGACGCGGCACACGCCCTGGGCATTCCAAGTCTTATCCAGGAGCAGAACTCATACGCAGGAAAAACCAACAAGATGCTTTCTACGAAGGCTGACAAGATATGCGTTGCCTACGACGGCATGGAGCGTTTCTTCCCTGCTGACAAGATAATGATGACGGGAAATCCCGTCAGACAGAATATCGTGAATGCGGAGATAAGCCATGAGGATGCCGTGAAACAGTTCGGACTCGACCCGGAGAAGAAGACGATACTCATAGTGGGTGGCAGTCTCGGAGCACGCACCGTGAACGAGAGCGTGTTGGCCCATCTCAAGGAGATAAAGGAGTCGGGAGTGCAGTTCATATGGCAGACCGGCAAATACTACCACGAGAGCATCATGCAGAAGATGGCATCCCACAATGACATGCCGATGCTGAAGGTGATGGACTTCATATCCGACATGGGATCGGCATACAAGGCTGCCGACCTCGTGATAAGCCGTGCCGGAGCAAGCAGCATCTCGGAATTCTGTCTGATAGGCAAACCGGTGATACTGGTGCCATCGCCAAATGTGGCTGAGGACCACCAGACAAAGAATGCCATGGCACTGGTGGAGAAGGACGCCGCACTGATGGTGAAAGATGTGGAGGCAAAGGACAAAGTGATACAGCTCGCACTGGCAACAGTGGGCGATGCGGCAAAACTGGAGAGCCTCGCTGCAAACGTGAAGAAACTCGGTCTGCCCCACTCCGCCGACATCATTGCCGACGAGGTGTTGAAACTGACGGAAAACAAAAAATGACAAACAAATACAAATCCCAGAAAATACAGTAGCTGAACTGGAAGGCTAATCGCTGAAACAAACAGTTTGGAAAGGCTGACGCTATTGTGGAGAAAAACAAAGAAACAATGGAACTGAAAGATATAAAAGCAGTATATTTCGTAGGAGCTGGCGGCATCGGTATGAGCGCCATAGCCCGCTATTTCATACATAAAGGACTCGTGGTGGCCGGTTACGACAAGACACCGTCGAAACTGACAGAACAGCTGGAGAAAGAGGGTATGCTCATCCACTATGAGGAAAACGTGGACGAGATTCCCCATGCATGCAAGAAACCGGCATCTACTCTCGTAGTATATACCCCTGCCATTCCGCAGGAGCACAAGGAACTGGTATATTTCCGCGAAAACAACTTCGACGTGGAGAAGAGAGCACAGGTACTCGGTATGCTGACTCGCACCCACAAGGGGCTTTGCGTGGCAGGCACTCACGGCAAGACAACGACATCGACGATGTGTGCACATATCATGCATCAGAGTTCCATAGACTGCAACGCTTTCCTCGGTGGAATATCAAAGAACTACGGCACGAACTATATCCTCAGCGAGAAGAGCGACTACGTAGTGATAGAGGCCGACGAGTTCGACCGCAGCTTCCATTGGCTCCGTCCGTGGATGAGCGTGATAACCTCTACCGACCCTGACCACCTCGACATATACGGCACCAAAGAGGCTTATCTCGAAAGCTTCCGCCACTATACCACTCTGATACAGCCTGGAGGCGCACTCATAATACGCAAGAATCTGGAGATGAAGGCTGACGTGCAGAATGGAGTGAAGGTGTATACATACAGTCGCGATGAAGGTGACTTCCATGCGGAGAACGTGAAGATTGGAAACGGAGAAATCACTTTTGACTTCATCTCGCCGGTGGAAAGCATCAAGAACGTGAAGCTCGGACAGCCTGTGCCTATCAATATAGAGAATGGTGTGGCTGCTATGGCTATGGCACAGCTCAACGGCTGCAATGCAGAGGAACTGAAATACGGAATGAAGACTTATCATGGTGTGGACCGCCGGTTCGACTTCAAGATAAAGACCGACAAGCTCGTGTTCATGAGCGACTACGCCCATCACCCTAAGGAGATATACCAGAGTGCGAAAAGCATGAGGGAACTGTATAAGGACAAGAAGATAACTGTTATCTTCCAGCCTCATCTCTACACAAGGACAAGAGACTTCTACAAGGACTTCGCCGACAGTCTCAGTCTGCTCGACCGCGTGGTGCTCTGCGACATCTACCCTGCCCGTGAGGAACCGATACCTGGAGTGACGTCGAAACTGATATACGACAATCTCAAACCGGGAGTGGAGAAGGAGATGATACACAAGGAGGACGTATTGAAGTTTGTAGAAGACAACGATTTCGAGGTGCTCGTCGTGCTTGGAGCTGGCGACCTTGACAACTACGTGCCTCAAATAGAGAAGATACTGGAGAAAAAGAAATAATACTACCTGCCGGCGAGTGTCCCTGACTCTCAAGGAAGCGGCTCGCTGGCAGGCTGAATGGAAATGCGACCAAAATACAAGAAACTAATACTGCTGATGCTCGACGTCATACTCCTGGTGTATGTCTTCGTAGCGATGATCTCGTTCAACAAACCGGACGAGAGCAAGAACGTGTGCACAGAGGTGAACATCGTTATCGCCGACCAGAATGCCAACGGCTTCCTCACCGCCAACGAGGTGAAGAAGCTGATGAAGGACAGCAGGATGTATCCTCTGAACTTCAGGATGACGGACATACAGCCAAGGCTGATAGAAGACCTGCTGTGCAAGAGTCCGTTCGTGAAGACTGCGGAATGCTACAAGACGAAAGACAACAAGGTGTTCGTGAGCATCACACAGCGACTGCCGGTGATAAGGATAAAGAGCGAGAGGGGCGACGACTACTATCTCGACGACAAAGGAGGAATAATGCCAAACACCAGCTATACCTCCGACCTGATAATTGCCACGGGCAACATCAGACAATCGTTCGCACGCAACTACATCGCGCCAATGGCTAATATCATAATGGCAAACGACCTGTGGAAGAACTTGATAGAACAGATCAACGTACTGCCGGACGGTGGAATAGAAATAGTGCCGCGAATCGGAGACCACGTGGTATTCCTCGGATACATGCCTCAGACAAGATATGCATCCAAGCGAAAGGAGAAGATAGAAGCCTTCGTGAATACGAAACTCACACGACTGGAGAAATTCTACAAATATGGTCTGAGCCAGGTGGGATGGAACAAATATCCGTATATAAGCCTGGAATTTGACAACCAGATAATCTGCAAGAAGGACAGGAACGCCAAGAGCAACCAGGAGACTGCCCCACAAGCGCCTCAGCAGGAACAAAAGCCTGACGCCAACGCTCCTGCCGCCCAGCAGTCTGACGACAACCATCAGGAGAAGCCACAGAACGACAGGCAAAAGACTGAAAAGAACGAGGCTGAAAAGAACAGTCATAATACAAGGGACAAAAAGACTGAAAGGAAGGAGGACAACCGGAAAAAGTCGGATAAGGCTGCTGACAGGAAGACCGACAGCAAGAGGTCTGACAGCAAGAAAGCAGCAGACAAGAAGAAATCTTCCGAAAAGAAAGCAGACAAGAAGAAGTCTGCCGACAGGAAATCGGGAAGCAGAAAGTCTACCGACAAGAACAAACGGTCATAAAACCAAGAAACAAATAAAAGCAACCCCAAAAAAATAAGCAATATGCCAGCAAAGGATTTTATAGTAGCAATAGAACTGGGCTCGTCGAAGCTAAGAGGAATAGCAGGACGAAAGAACAATGACGGAAGCATCAGCGTTTACGCCATGGCCAGCGAAGACTCCTCAACGTATATCAAGAAAGGAACGGCACACAACCTGGAGAAAACCATCCAGGGCATCACCAACATCATCGGAAAGCTGAAAGCATCCCTCAACAGGGAGATTTCACAGGTGTATGTAGGAGTCAGCGGACAGTCAATCTTCAGCGTCAGGAACGAAATCGTTCGCGACCTGCCGAAAGACACGCTCATCACACAACAGATGGTGAACGAACTGATGGACACCAACCGCAACAAGACATATTCAGACAAGCAAATCCTTGATGTTGCCATACAAGAATACAAGGTGGGCAATGACTACGAGAACGACCCCGCAGGAATACAGGCTGACCAGCTGACTGGAAACTTCCTCAACATCCTGTGGCGCAAATCATTCTACGACAAGCTCACCAACTGTTTCGACAAGGCAGGGATAAAGATTGCCGAACTCGACATCGCTCCGCTGGCACTTGCCGACTGCATTCTCGACGACACACGCAAGAGGGCTGGCTGCATGCTTGTGGATATGGGTGCGGCAACGACCACAATGCTCGTATACCACAAGAACATACTGCGCCACATCGCCGTGATTCCTCTCGGAAGCAGCAACATTACCAAGGACATCGCCTCGACAAACATCGAAGAGGATGTGGCTGAGAAGATGAAGATAAAATACGGCAGCGCATATACCGAAGTGGAAGAGCGTGACAAGACGATGGAATACTCCGTCACACCGGAGCAGACCATCCCAAGCGAAAAGTTCCAGCAGATTGTGGAAGCCCGCACACAGGAGATAATAGAGAACGTGTGGGCACAGGTGCCTACAGAATACAAGAAGAAACTGAACGGCGGCATCGTAATCACTGGCGGTGGTTCAAACATGAAGAACATCACCAAGGCCTTCAGCAAGAAGACGGAGATTGACAAGATAAACATCGTGCAGTTCATCAACGACACCGTGACGACAACCAAGAACATCAACCTCCCCCACGACGGTACGATGAACACCCTGCTGGGACTGCTCATGAAGGGCGACCAGAGCTGCGACGGAGGAGAGATAAAGACTTCTCTCTTCAATGAAAGCAATCAGCCGGAACAACCCGCTCTGACAAAGACGCAGCCTACGGAACCAAACTATGTGGCTGGCGGAACGGCTGGCGTGAGGACTCCGGCAGAGATAGCCGCTGCTGCGGAACTGCAACGCAAGCAGGACAACGACGAATGGACAAAGGCGGTAGCCGACAACACCATCGGTGCATACCAGAGCTACAAGGAGAAATATCCTAACGGACTGCACACCGAAGAGGCGACAAAGCTGATCGAGGAGATTCAGAACAAAGAATCCAAACCGAAAGACAATATGATCAAGAGGGGCATCTCGGCATTCAAGAGGTGGATTACTGAAGAAAACGAAGAATAATACTACCGACATAAACGAGACATAAGAGAGAGAAAAGACAAAACTGGTAAACAACGAAAGTATATAAGAGATATGGCAGACGATAAGAAAATAGGCATGATGGCATCAGCCTTCGGCGAGCCGGACAAGCCAAGCAGCATAATAAAAGTCATCGGAGTGGGCGGTGGCGGCGGCAATGCCGTAAACCACATGTACCGCGAAGGTATACACGACGTCACATTCGTTCTCTGCAACACCGACAAGAAGGCTCTGAACGACTCTCCTGTCCCCGTACACCTGCAACTCGGAAAAGAGGGACTGGGAGCCGGAAACAAGCCTGAGAAGGGACGCCAGGAGGCTGAAGACAGCGAGGAAGAGATAAAGCACATGCTCAACGACGGCACCAAAATGGTGTTCATCACTGCCGGAATGGGCGGCGGTACCGGTACGGGTGCCGGTCCTGTAGTGGCACGCATCGCCAAGGAGATGGGTATCCTCACCGTGGGCATCGTGACCATCCCGTTTGAATGGGAAGGCAAGAAGAAGATCCTGCAGGCACTCACCGGTGTTGAGAAGATGGCACAGAACGTGGACGCCCTGCTCGTGATAAACAACCAGCGCCTCTTCGACATCTATCCTGAGCTATCGCTCATCGACGCCTTCGGCAAGGCCGACGACACACTGAGCGTGGCGGCTAAGAGCATCGCCGAGATCATCACGATGCACGGAATCATAAACCTCGACTTCAACGACGTGAAGACCGTATTGAAGGATGGCGGAGTGGCTCTGATGAGTACCGGCTTCGGCAAGGGAGAGGACCGTCTGAAGAAGGCTATCGAGAATGCTCTCCATTCTCCGCTGCTCAACGACAACGACGTGTTCAACTCGAAGAAGATCCTTCTCAGCGTATCGTTCTCTTCGGAGGGCGAGGACAAGAAGAACGAGCTGATGATGGACGAAATGAAGGCCATCAACGAGTTCATGGACGGCTTCGACGACGACATAGAGACGAAATGGGGAGTTTCCATCGA
This sequence comes from Oscillibacter sp., assembly GCA_963594595.1. Taxonomy (GTDB): domain Bacteria; phylum Bacteroidota; class Bacteroidia; order Bacteroidales; family Bacteroidaceae; genus Prevotella. Next base: position 27,788 of record CAVBFA010000017.1, read on the forward strand.
CCCGGAACTGAAGGAGAACGTGAAGGTGACCATCCTCGCCACTGGTTTCGGCATGAAGGTGGAAGACGGCAAGATGAACATCACCGACAAGAAAGAGCAAAGTGTGGAGGAGATGCGCAAGACACGACAGAAGAAGGACGCCGAGGATGCTCTCATCGACAGCTATTATGGCAAGAACGGCAACAACAAGGAGAGACCTCAGGTGCGCTGCTTCATCTTCGGCAACGACGATCTGGACAACGACAACCTCATCTCTGCCATTGAGTCGATGCCTACCTACAGCCGCAGCAGAACGCAGAACAACGAACTCATAAAGCTCTCTAAGGGCGATGTGGACAGCGTTCCGCAGACGAAGGTAGGAACGACGACTTCGGGCACCATTAAGTTTGCATAGAATTCAAACACAAACAAAAAAGGAGAAAAAATGTTATACGATCAAGTAAGCAACGACATCAAGGAGGCAATGAAAGCCCGCGACAAAGTTCGCCTGGAAACCCTCCGCAACATCAAGAAAGTATTCATAGAGGCTAAGACAGCACCGGGTGCCAACGACACTCTGGAGGACGCTGCCGCCCTGAAGATTCTCGCCAAGCTGGCAAAACAGGGCAAGGAGTCTGCCGACACCTTCATCGCCCAGAACCGTCAGGACCTCGCCGACGAGGAACTGGCACAGGTAAAGGTGATCGAGGGTTATCTGCCGAAGCCTCTCAGCGCCGATGAGATTGAAGGCATCGTGAAGGGCATCATCGAACAGACCGGTGCTTCGAGCATGAAGGACATGGGCAAGGTGATGGGAATGGCAAGCAAACAGATGGCAGGCAAAGCCGACGGCAAGGTGATTTCAGACATCGTGAAGAAACTGCTGGCTTAATCCCGAAGTCAAGTTCAAACTGAATATATGAGTTTCCCCTCATATCCCGGACAATATCACAAAGGAAGCATCACTTCCATGGTATCGTCGGGGATATGAGGGGAAATTTGTATCCGGACCATCTATGGACAATCATTAATCTGATTTACTATAGACCATAATTCATCTGATTATCTTTATATACTATAATCCAATTGATTATCCATAGACTATAATTCATTTGACTATCCATTACAATCATTCATTTATCCTCAAGCCAGGATAACTCTCGCGGAATTCTGCCGGTGTCATGCCATAACGCTCCTTGAAAAGGCGCTGGAAGGTGCGCACGGTGGAGAATCCCGATGCCTTGGCAATGCCGTCGATGGTCTGTTTGTTGTCCAAGTCGCGCAGCAGGCGATAGGCATATTCAAGTCTGTAGTTGTTGATATAAGCCGAGAGATTGGAGAAACCGCTGAAATCCTTAATCACACGCCCCACCCTGTTTCTGTCTGAATGGAACATGTCGACAAGCGTCTGGCGCTGGAAGTCGGGATTGAGATACAGTTTTTCATCGCGTATGGTGCGGTCTATCTGTTCAAAGAGGCTACTTGCATCTTCAGAGCTGTCAGAAGATGCGTCATTTGCGTTTTCAGCCTCTTTGGCAGCCACTGCCGACAATTCCTCGTCCATACCGGTATTGTCGTCTCTAAGGGCAATTTCCTTGCCTTTTGCGGTTCTTTGTATGGCCACTCTCATCATCTCGCTGTTGCGTTCAGCTTCGCACGCCCTGTTTTCAGCATCTTCAAGTGCCCTTTCTGCCATCTCATACCTGTCTTTATATTCCAATGCCTTCTCTATGGAACTCACAAGCGCCTTGTTCTTGAGCGCCACAACTTGTTTCTGCTTATACAGACGGAACATATATACCACTACGAATATCACTATTGACACGAGCGCCACCAGTGCCACGAGCATCAGCTTGGCGGCAGCCTTGGCATCCTGAGCCTTCATCTGCTCGTCGTGCACCTTATATACGGACAGCGTATGTGCCATCAGCGCCATGTTCTGCGCTTCATGCAGCGTGTCTTCAAGATTCAGCGCCCTCCTCAAGTAATGCCGTTCCAACTCGTGGTCTCCCTTGGCAGAAGCGGCACTCGCCTTCAGTTCGAGTTCCTCCCTGTAGCTTTCGGTTATCGTGTCGCCACCGTCTTCCTTGTCAATCTTGGCATATACGGCGAGCATCCTGTCGAAGAGCTTCATTTCTCCGAGAGTCGTCACTATCATGCGTTGGCTTTCGAGCGATTTCAACTGGTCCGACTGGTCAAATTCCTCCAGACTCTGCATAGCCAGATCCCTGTTTCCCATTTTGGCATGGGCATTAGAGAGGAAAGCCAGCATCTGGGTGCGGTAGAGCTTCAGCATCACGGCGAAGGACTCCTTGTCTTTCTCCCATGGCAGCGGCTTGTCCTTTATCCCTTCCGGGTGGGCTATACCCTTGTCGAGCAGGGCGATTACCCTTTCACACAAGTCCACCACATCCGCCGGTCTGTTGAGGACATGCAGTGCCACCGCCTTGAGCTTGGATGCTATCAGATAACTGTTCATGCAGTTCCACGAATCGTATTTCATCAGATCGTCGAGCGCCTGGTCTATCATCTTCAGTCCTTCTTCAGAATTGCCGAGCAGCACCATACCATATCCCACGGTAGCCTTCATCTCGAATTCCTTGTCCTTGCGTCCCAGTTCCTGTGCAAGCGTCTCTGTGGCAGAGGCATACTGCAGCATAGCCGCATTGTTTTCCGAAGCCGCTGCTGAGTTTGTCATGAGCGCATAGATGCAGTATGTCAGCGTCTTGTCGCCCTTGGTGTCTGAAGCGTCAAGAGCCTGCTGGCAGATTTCTATCACGGAGTCGAAGCGTTCCTCAGCCCGATACACCACGATGGCTTCGAGATATTTCTTCTGTCCCTCGCCTATTCTCTCCTCGTCGTATGCTTTCTTTATCATCCCTTTGGCATGCGAGAGGTCGGTGCTGGTCACGATAGTTTCATAAATATGGTTGAAATCGGTGTTCACGTCAACATATGGCGACGTTCTCCTGCCGTTGACTCCGCAAGCGGCAAGAAGCACCATTACCATCGAGAACACTGCCAGGGGCAACATTCTGAGACCCATGATCTTCGGTCTGTTGATCATTGCTCAATAATCTCCATAAGTTAGTAAGACACAAATGATATCTGATAAAAGGCAAGTCCTGCCTCAGTGGGCATCAGCCCAACACTCCGTCGAAGAATGTATGGAGTGCCTGACGCACGGAGCGTAGTCCGAACTGTTCGGTATGTATCTCCGACAATGGCAGCCAGAAGCATTCGGCGGCATCGTCTGATGCCTTCAGCTGCGTCTCGTCTGCCACCTTGCAGAGGAAGAACATGTCGAGGGTACGTACGTCGAAACCGGAGAATCTATATACATTCGGCTGACTGAACTGGTATTTCATTTCCACCACGTCGAGTGACGTCTCTTCTTTCACCTCTCTTCTCATCGCCTGTTCCACGGTCTCGCCCATGTCGCAGAATCCACCGGGCAGGTCGAGCATTCCCTTGGCCGGCTCCAGCTTGCGACGCTCCACGAGGAGCTCGTTCTTGGAGTTGAGGATGAAGGCGGCAACTGCTGCTGCCGGATTGAGATAGAATTCGAAACCGCAATTTTCACACTTTCTGCTCTTTTCACTCGCTGCTACGAAATGCGAACTGCCGCATTTCGGACAGTATCTGAATTGTTCCAATACGTGCATAATGTATGTTTTAAAAGTGATGCTGACAAGGGCTGTCGTAGCCTTTGCGACTGCAATATTACAAAAAAAATGTTTAATTCAATGTGAATGGAGTGAGTTTCTTGCGTATGTCAGTTTTTTTTGCGAATATTGCATTAGCAAACTGCTACTCATGTCGTCTTCCGACATGGGGGATAATCAAAATACGACAACTACGGAAATGAAAAAGGCAAGAATGATTCTTACTGCCCTCCTTGTGGCAGGCACGGCCTGTGTGGCCAACGCCCAGAAGGGCATCAGCATGAACTTATGGAACAACAAAGCACCGAACGACAACGGTGACGCCCAGGACACTGCAAAGGTGTGGGTATACAAGCCGGCAAAGGCTGACAACACTGGCAGATGCGTGGTGATATGCCCGGGCGGAGGATATTCTCATCTGTCTATGGAGAACGAGGGACACAACTGGGCTCCGTTCTTCAACAATATGGGCATCACGGCGGTGGTGCTGAAATACCGCATGCCTCACGGCAACTGCGAGGTGCCCATAGCTGATGCTGAAGAAGCGATGAAACTCGTGCGCCGGAACGCTGCGGCATGGGGTGTGAAGGCTGACCAGGTGGGTATAATGGGATTCTCTGCCGGCGGACACCTTGCCTCCACTATTGCCACTCATTCTAAAGGTGACGCCAGACCTGACTTCCAGATTCTCTTCTATCCCGTGATAACGATGATGCCTGACATCACTCATCAAGGTAGCCACGACAACTTCCTCGGCAAGGATGCCAAGAAGAAGGACGAGAAGCTGTATAGCAACGACGCCCAGGTGTCGCGAACCACACCGCGTGCCATCATCCTGCTTGCCGACGACGACCGCGCCGTGCTGCCGGCAAACGGAGTGAACTACTACAACGAACTATACCGCCACGATGTGCCGGCAAGCCTGCATGTCTTCCCGTCGGGTGGCCACGGCTTCGGAATAAGGGAGTCATTCAAATACCACGCCGAAATGGAACTCATGCTGAAGGCGTGGCTGAGAAGTTTCTGACGCCCAAAGGGCAGTAAACGTCAACCCAGCAGCTGCTTCAGCTGCTCGAAGGAATCTGCAATCTCGATGTGCCTGTGGTAGTCGCCGCGGATCATTCCGCGCTGCTGCAGGTCGTCGAGCAGAGCGATGAGGGTGTTCCAGAAGCCGTTGATGTTATAGAGTATCACCCTCTTGTTGTGATAACCGATAGTTGAAGAAGCTGCCACGGTGAAAATCTCGTCGAGGGTGCCCAGTCCGCCGGGAAGCGCCACCACGACATCGCTCTTGAGCAGCATCAGGTCCTTGCGGTCGCTGAGATTGTCGCAGGGTATCTCCACACTCAGGTATTGGCTCACGTGTCCGTTATCTTCTATTTTCGACGGCACCACGCCTATCGTCATGCCGCCGGCATCATAGGCTGCCTTGGCGACACACTCCATGAGGCCCATATCGCAACCGCCAAACACGATGGAATCGCCGTTTTTTGCAAGCCATTCCCCTAACTCTCTCGTCTTCTCAAAATAAACCGGCTCTATATTCTCATTTGCCGAACAGAATATCGCTACTTTCATATTTCCTTGTTTTTTTCCTTTGTGCCGTCTGCGGATGTGACCATTATCTCCAAGCGGCAAGGTTTCCTACCGGAGAATACTTGCTTCGCATCCCTACAGTAACGGCTGATATTTTGTTGTCGGGTGTAAAGGTAATGCATTTCTCGCTGATATGGGCACGCTTTTCTCCACGTTTTTGTAACTTTGCACAAAATAACCGTTTTCTATATGAATTGGAAAGAACTGATTTCTAACAAACGCCTCGGACAGGAAGACCGCCACATAGAGCGCCATGACGACCGCAGCGAGTTCAAACGCGACTACGACCGTCTGATTTTCTCTGCTCCCTTCCGCCGCATGCAGAACAAGACTCAGGTGTTCCCGCTGCCGGGAAGCATCTTCGTTCACAACCGTCTCACACACAGTCTGGAGGTGGCGAGCGTAGGAATGTCGCTCGGCAACGACGTGGCGGCGGCGATAATAGAAAAGCAGCCGGAACTGGACAAGACGCTGTTTCCGCAGATCGGCACGATAGTGAGCACGGCATGTCTCGCCCACGATATGGGAAACCCGCCGTTCGGACATTCCGGTGAGAAGGCGATACAGACGTTCTTCACAGAGGGCAAAGGGGTTTCCCTCAAAAACGAGATCAGCGAGGGTACATGGAACGACATAACCCACTTCGAGGGTAATGCCAATGCCTTCCGTCTGCTTGCCCACAGATTCAAAGGGCGTCGCGACGGTGGATTCGTGATGACATATTCCACGCTCGCCTCGATAGTGAAATATCCGTTCGAATCGGCTCTCGCCGGAGATCACGGCAAATTCGGATTCTTCTGCACGGAGAAGGAGATATACCGGAAAATAGCCGATGAATTGGGCATTATCCGTCATTCTGAGCCTGGCGCTCCGCTTGCCTATGCCCGCCATCCGCTGGTGTATCTGGTGGAAGCGGCTGACGACATCTGTTATGAGATAATGGACATTGAGGATTCTCACAAACTGAAGATTCTTTCGTTTGAGCAGACAAAGGATCTTCTGCTCGGATTCTTCGATGAAAGCGTAAAAAACAGTATCGAAAAGCGCATCAAGGACGAAGGAATCACCGATGACAACGAGAAGGTGATTTACATGCGTGCCTGCGTGATAGGCAAATTGGAGAACGTGTGTGCGAGGGCGTTCATCGACCACGAGAAGGAGATTCTCGACGGCACTTTCAAGGGATGTCTCATCGACCACATCCCGGAACCTCAGCGAGAAGCATACAAGAGGTGCACAGAGGTATCGTTCAACAGGATATACAAGAGCAAACCGGTGCTCGACGTGGAGCTGAGCGGTTTCAAGATTATGGAAACGCTGATGGAGATAATGACCGAAGCTGCGGTGCATCCAGACAGGTTCTACTCCAAGCAGCTGATAAGCAGGGTGAGCAGCCAGTATGACATCACGTCGCCGAATCTGGAGACGAGAATCATGGCGGTAGTCGACTATATCAGCGGCATGACCGACGTGTATGCTCTGGACATTTACCAGAAGATCAACGGTATAAGCCTGCCTATCGTATAGGATTCTAAAGACAGGCGAATTGGTAGTCTAATGAATATTTTGCACCTTTATATGTAAAATCAAACAGTTACAAAGATATTTATTAGACTACCAATTAAAAAGTTACTGGAGTATTATAGACAAATTTTACAAACATTTTGAATGATGTAAATTATGTCTTTAAATTCTTGAATCATTAGCGAATCTGATCAGAACCATAATATATTCCATTGATACTTTCACATTCATATATATCATCTATATCTTTATCTTCTTCCTTAGCCACTGGCACATCGTAATATATCGTACCTGTTATGTCTGCCCATGATGCCATTCCCATATCATCTAT
>CAVBFA010000018.1:0-11841 GCA_963594595.1 Oscillibacter sp.
CATCGAGGAGTACAGGCTGCGCTATCAAGCCGTTGATGGCGGCATTGATTTCCTCCAATTTCCGTTTTTGCCTATGCTCTTCACATTCTGCAAGAATCGACGCTGCCGCTATCACGGCCAGGAAAAGCAGACAGGTGATGAACCAGCTCTGGCATCTAACCCATTTGATGAAATCATTCATAAGCTACAATGTATTGTATTCAGCCACGGCATTGAAACACGGACACGCCTTCTTCCATCTCTCCGGATGGTCTTCACCCCAGATGCTACGGTGTCCCATGATATGAGCTTCAGGATATTTGGCATGAAGCTTGGCGAGCAGTTCCCGGAGAGCAGCCTTCTGTTCCTGAGTACGGTTGTCGACAGGGAGAATCTTTCGGTTCTCCTTTCTGATGCCCCCGATATAGGCAACATTAATAGATGTGGCATTGTAGCCCTGTACGCCATTGCTGACAAGCTTCTCGTCGAGCAGCTGCGTTACGGTGCCGTCGGGCGACACGAGGTAATGATACCCCGGATAGCGCCATCCTTTCTGGCGGAACTCCGCGAGGATGCCGCTCACTGTAGTCTTCTGTGACGAAGCCGTGCAGTGGACAAAGATTCTTTCGATTTTTCTCATTGTATATCACTTTTTGTTTTTAAGTTAAGATATTCTCTCAGTCCAGGAATGCGCTCGATGAACTTGCATCGCAGGAAGTAATAGAGGAACGCCACGACCTGCCACGGCGTAGTGTCACGCCGGAAGATCTTTTTCAGGTTCTTGAGCACGTTGAGCGTATAGAAATAAACTATCACGTAAGTGATGAAGCTGACACACTGCAGAGCGCCCTGCGTCTGCTCCTTCATCTTGCCTATCGCGAAGATGGCGCAACAGAGGACGAAGAACACTGTGGCTTCCGCTCCGCACCGGAGAGCCTTCTTGATGTTGAAGTCCTCATGATCAGCAATCATCCCCGACAGATATCCGAAAAAGAAGTTAAGGAAGAACACCACGACGAGCGAGTCGAGTTCCCCCTCGATAGGTTTGAGGAAAGCCATTACCGCAATAGCGATGCCGACGAAAATGTTTTTAATCTGGTCAATCATATATCTTTGCTAATTAATTACAAGGCAAAGATATAACAACAAGAAAAGTCATAAAAATACGGCACTGCATCCAACCTACAGTGCCGTAAAAGCGATTATCCCACGACCCTAAGCCATCTCTTGGCCAGGACGACCGCCCTGTCAGCATGGTCGCAGTAAGCGGAGAACTCCTCTTCGTAAGCCTCCGGGTCCTGCTGATGATGCCTCTGCAGGGCAAGTTCCTCCGACACCGAGTACCTGGTTCTTACGATGGCATTTGCCACGCTGTGATAATCCGTAGGGTCATCACACTCGACGACAAAGCCACCGTCACGCTCAGTCCCCTCATACTGGTAAGCCGTGAAAGGCTCAACCTCCTCCTGCTGCTCCATGGCAGGAGCAGGAGTGTAGTTCTCGATCACCGTCTCGTTCGGATAGACGATGATATGCCCAGCGTCGTACTTAAGGAACGTCTTGGGCTGCGGATAAACCGCTGTAAAAGTCTGTTTTTCCATACTTATGTGAATTTAAAGAAAGTCTGTCCCCCTTTGCCTTTCAGCTGCCTGATGATAGTCGGACACGGAAGATCCTCATGCGTGAAGTCCTGTTCAGCCTGCGAGATGAGAATCTTGGAGCCCGTGAAGGCATAGAATTCAGCATCTATGAGTGTCGGCTGTCCGTTTTTGTCTTTCTGTTTTTCAAAGACATATTTCTCAATGACATTTCCATCCGCATCAGTTACCTCTTCGGTCCGCAGAATTTTCTTGTATCTGATTGCAAGCGCCTTCTCCGGCACCATCTTCACCACATTCTGCATATGAGAGATTGTAAGCCATGTCCTCCTGACTATTTCCGAACAGCAAGTTGCGTAGATGCCGCAACAGTGCAGCCTGCCCCATCCCCGGGCGTACTGCCGGTGCCTGCCATGCTATATAGTCATACAATTGCTTTTCGTATGGAAAGATAGCAGCAGCCTCCAGGACATGGTCACGAATAGGAGCCTTGGCCAGTCTCCGCATTTTCTTCTCGAAAATCGTTTTTTCTATGTAAGGGGATGGAGTCCATGACTCATCAACAAGTTGCCGGAGCACTAAATCAAGATTCTCATCAAGACAACTTTCATATCGCCTGACATTCTTCCGTTTGTGTTTATTCTCGCTGTATTTGTCGAAAGCCTTGCGCACAATATCTGCGGACATCTCCCCAGTATCACGAATTCTTCGCATAATGGGATTAATGATAAATTACAAAATTCGGATCAATCGGGGTCTGCGGAAATATCCATTTCCATTGGGTCTGTTGGTCTGCAATATTAGACCGACGGGTATGACGCTCACCAAAAGCGGTTACGGGTCTCTCCGTCATCTTGCGATATGTTTCTCCAAATGGGAGAGGCTCACTCCTATATTCGAATATTGTTGAGGAACGCGCCGATGTTCGTCCTGGCATTCGAGGGCGCATTGTTACCATTGAGACAGCCCACGCCAGCATTGCCACCATTGTCAGCATTGCCGAGAGCGTGAAGACCGCGAAGACCGGAGCTAAGGAGTTCTACCTGCAATATTACTGCAATGCAAAGTTAATCACATTTTAGTAAATGTCCAAATTTGACACGAAATAATTCAAAGAACGATGTTATATACAAGGGGTCGCCCCACGGTGCGAGCCGCTCCTAAAGTCGCGGCGGTGTGCTTTGGGTCCAGCGAACCCCTTGTCAACAGAGTCACCTCAGACAGCTTATGACACCCAGGCAGGCTGTGTGTCCCAGTCCTCTTCTGCTTCGCAGAGGAACGCGCCGAGGCTCGTCCAGGCAGCCGAGGGCGCAGCGCCACCATGGAGACAGCCCACGCCAGCATAGCCACCAAGGTCAGCATTGCCGAGAGCGAGAAGACCGCGAAGACCGGAGCCAAGAGCCGAATGATAGAATCCGTCGCTGTAATACGTACTTTCAGAAGCCTCGAATTCAAGAGGGAACATATTCATATTGTCGAGATTCATCTTTTTGGTGAAAACCCAACTGGCTGAACTTACGGCAGGAATAGTTCCAATTTTGGTGAATCCACTTGTATTAGAGGTGTTAACTGCAGCAGAAGTCCATTTCTTCAAGATGTATACATCTATAGACTTATCGGCATTGTATGAGATAATATTCCCATGCTGCATAACCCAGACATAGTGATAAAAGTTCTTAAGACCGAAGAAACACGGAATATTGTTAATCTTCTGCGTAGTGCCGTCCCCTTTGTCGATTGACAAGGAGAAAACACCCAATGCGTCCCCTTTGTCAGCGAGAGCATCGATGTCAACCGTGGAGAATGTATTTGCAAACTGACCTGACAGATTATCCACCCCGGGGCCAAGCCCTCCCTGCCGCAATCCTTCAGCAGTAAGTTCCGCCTTGTATGCAGCCTGAATATTCCTGTTGTGGAAAACGATTCTGCAGAGAGCGGCAAGAGCAAAAATCATGCAGCTCATCGAGGCGCCCCAATGAGATCCATTTTTCTCTGCATAATCCTGCAGTGACTCAGAATTGACATTAACCACAGGCTTCCCGAGGAAGGTATTCCACTTGCCGTCAAGCGTAGAATCGTTGTTGCCGCCCCTGTATTGCGCTGTTCGGTTGCAGAAACTGACAAGGATGTTATTCGTCCTGTCAAGAGCAGCCGCACCGGAAGCCGACATGGAAGCCACCGGTATTTTGTAGTTCCATCTTCCGGACATCGGCGCTGTAGACAGTGCTTCGTACTCAAAGATGTCATCCTCCCAGTGGGCATAATACCATGGAATGTTCCATCCCCACTGATAATGCCCCATCGTACCATCAAGCTTTGCCGCTCCTCCAGATGCGAATTTGAAATGCGAGTCAGCAGCAAGCTTACGCCGAGAATGATCATTCTGTACGAGATATCCACCAAGCCCGAGAATTGACGGAAGGTTCGCCAGCATCTCCAAATCGCCGAAGGGCTCCCCTTCAGGTGAGGCACTGTCCTTACGGAAGCGCACTCCACAATATGCCGTTTTTGACGAAATAGACGGCAGAGGCACAAATCCGGTCTTGTTTGTTCGGCTGTCATAGCCAAGCAGACTGACAGAGCTACTTATATTCTGCAGTTCCTCAATCTCCGATAATTTTGTAGCTTTATTTCCCATAATGTTATGTATTAATGTTTAAAATCCTTGCTGTATATTTTGCAGAATAACCACCGATGGTAGCCGTAATCGACGGATTGTAACACAGCTCCACCTCCACGCAGTCCCCCTTGGACATGCTCCTATATTCATAGTTGTTCGCATTGTAATCCGTGAGCACAGGATAATTGCCGTTATCCCATAGTAGCTGTGAGCCGCTTTTTACCTTATTGCGGCCATACACCCTATAAGTTTCGGAACCGATTTCCGCCATGAGGGTAAGCCTTACGGAAAAAGGCGTACTATCTCCTATGGCGAGAGTCTCCCTCATGACATAAAGTGACGGCAACATCAGATAAGGAGTCGAGACGAGAGCCTTGATATAGATTTTGTTGCTCTTCAACGGTTGGGTTCCATCGCCAATTTGATAGAAAGAATCGGCAGGCATGGTGAGTGTTTCGAAAGCATAGCCAGTTACCAGCCCGTTAAGAACGCCATCCCCATTCCCTTTAAATGCAAAATTAGGATGCCCGACAGCACCACGGAGATTGAAAGAGATGCCACATTTTCCTATATTATTCGGCTCTGTGTTCTCCAACACCTGCATAGTCGGATACCCCAGGTTATCCCAAAGTCCGAACAGAGCAGACATGTTATCACCGACAAACTGTATAAGATTGTCAGAGAGAGACATGCCGTAATCCTTACTGCCAAGTACTCCTTGCGAGAATCTCCATCCGGCAATACTCCCCTTTTCGGCCTCGATCTCTCCCTTAATCTTGGCGTTCATGGCGCACAAGTACCCTGTAAGAAAATTGATGAACAAGTTAGGCACGAATGCCCCACCTTCAGGATTCGATGCCTCGAAGTTGGTATACGCCGTATCCTTCACGCTTGAATTGCCGTCAACAGTCTGTCCATTCAGCTTGCCATACTGGGAGAGCATGAACGCACCAGAAAAGACAGCCGACGCCAATTTTCCGAATTCCGACATTACGATTTTGGCGAAAACGATATCGTTCTCCATCAGCAATTCCCAATAAGGGCTTTTTGCGGAAGGCTCCGAGCCAAGAACACTCGTCTCCTTCTTCAAATACCAATAAGCTTCATTATACCTTACGACAGGCATTGAATATTTATCCCTTGTATACGTCACATCCCGCTGCCATTCCCCGGCAAGATAAGCCATAGCCCCCTGCGGCCCTGCTTTTCCTTGGGGACCATGCGGTCCGACAGCCCCCTGCGGTCCGCGGAATTCGCCAAGATCCTCCCATTTTGTAGACAGAGCAACATAGATGCGCGAGTCGATGATGTAAGCATCACCAGGCTCAGGAATGGAAGAAGATACCGTCATATCATTTTTCACGGTAATTACCTCAGGCGTGCCATCGCTGCCACGGGAAACAAGATGATTCCCGACAATACTTCTATCAATATCTTCAGGCTCCCCGACACATTCAACGGCTTTACCCTTGACCGTGAAGGACGTTCCGTCTTTCCCGTCCTTGCCATCCGTACCGTTGTATATAAAAGCGATATCAACGGATGCCACCACCTTATTGTTGGTGTTCGGAAGAAACATGTCGAAATGAATACAAGACAAGCCATAATCAATGTCCTGCAGCAAATCATACATTTGAATGGTACAAGGCAGATAACCCCGCTTTGCATAACCACCTCCGTCAGCAAGGTCATGGTTCTCCTGGTAAGCATACTTCACCTCCACGGGTGCCGCATTGCCGACGATTTTCCACCCTCGCACAATGATACTGTCAATATCGGGCATAGAGCCGCGATTGACCGTTATAGCTGTCCTTGACGCCGTCATGAAATACGATACTGCAGGTTTCCCGTCGGCTCCATTTTCAGGAGCCGGGACCAACTTGTCTATTGCTGAAATCCTTGCCATAAGCTACATATTTATTTAGATGCTTCAATTCTAACAGCAAGGCCGTTGTGCTTCTTGATGTTGTCATAGGTAAGGGTTTTCTCCGTAACATCCGAAACCGCATTACCCTCACTGTCTGTAAAGGAATATGCGAATCTCCATCCGGAAGACACCTCTCCGGAAGCCCTCTCATAAACCTGCGGATTATATGTGACGGTCTCCCCAATACTTACCGAGCCAGATGGATTAGAACATCCTTTGTCAATATAGAACGGGTCGTGTATGTCAGTAGCCTCGCACATGCCGTAGTACGTCTTTCCTGCGTATCCGGCAACGCAGCGAAACAGGTCCACACCCTCCACGGCAGCGTCATACACCTTCAGAGAGCTTGCCGAAACCTCCTGTACGTTTTCAATCGTGGACATGTTCTTCCACTCTCCCCCATCAAATCTCTGCCAGACAAAAGTAATGTCGCCGACAACAGGTTCTCCTGTACGCAGCAGAGACGCTGAGAATTTAATCCAGTCGTTATCCTCCGACAATACGTTGTCGCCGCTACCGCTTGCACCCTCTACAGATATCAGGACCTGGTAAGCTTCACCCACAGCCTGCTGTATAGGAATGAGCTGCTGACAAACAAACGTCTTCCCGTCATACGATGACGAGTAATATATGTACTTATCGGTGTGGTCCTCCGCCGTTGCGAGATTATCCTTTATCTTCAGTGCCGGAAATTTCTTTCCGTTCACCTCAACAGTAGCCACCTCAAACAAGTTTTTGAATTTCTCTTTGACGGCACCATCCTGAAGGATACCACCTTCAGTGGAAATGTTGCCGTAGTACCACTGCTGTCCGTTAGCCTCCGGCAGTACGATAGCCCCCTTCTTTGACGAGTAAGGCTGCGGATACAGCATCACCGGATGCTCCTTGAAATCAGTAGCTATAACCTTTCCTGTTGTAGGGTTCCAGTATTGCTGCAGTCCAAGCCCTGTTTCCCCGTTCACCCATCTCACGCCCATTCCCGGTGTGATGGTGTCTCCATCTTCAAACGCATAAAGATGGTCAATAGCCGAAATATTGTTCATATCCTATAATTTATCGATGAATTGTTTAGCTTCCTTAATGTTAACCTTTCTTGCTCCGAGTCTGACGGCATCTTGTAAGTCCATGCCGGCAAAATCTCCGGAATTCACGAGGTATCCTGCATAAATATTTCCCTGTCTTGTCTCCTTTACGCCAAGCCTTTCCGCCAAGCTGTTTGGAATGATAAAGTAATCCATTGTTGCTCCGTTTAAATTGTCTGTAAATCATAAACTTGAAAAACGCCGTCATTCCACCTCCTTCCCTGAAGTGGGGAACTGCGCCGTTATCGGCAGTCCGGCAGCATCCTGCAGTTCCGTTCCGTCAGGCATCAGAATCCGTTGGAACGCCGAGAGTTCACGGCAGATGTCGCCCACCTCATGGTTCGCAGTAAGTTTTTCCCCGTCAACGACAGCCTCCGTGACGTTGCCCATGCTCTCCCATTGAGCCTGCGGTGAAGACCTGTAGAACAATTCCACATCAAAGAACTTGAACGGCTTGGATACGTCACCCTGCCTGTTGGTAATCTTCACCGACACGGCAGTCTTCCTCATGCCCTTCTGCAGGAACTTAGCATACAAGAACTGCGGAGTGTCCTCCCATTGGCCGTACCACCGGCGCAATAATATCGCATCCGAGAAGACACTATCGGGATAAGCTTTAGCATAAGCAGATATTCTAAGCAGTGTGTGCTGCAGGAAATCCTGGTCAACAACGATACATGGACCCGACTTGCCGGAAACATACCAAAGATCATCGGCATCATCAATATCCCTCCACGTCTTGTTGTCATCATCGAACGTCTGCCATTTGTAAACGCATTTACTCTCATCAACGACATCGGAACCATTTCTAAGCACAGCTTCGATGGGAAACTTGCCATACTTCTTGAAAGGAGAGAAATCCATTTTATGAGGAGCCCTAACTTCAAGAGACAAATTAACAGAAGTCTCCTCCATCGTTGACAAGGTCTTGCTCCAAGAAAAATGAGCTGTTTCCGAGCGAATTTTATTAAGATAGTCCGCCGAGAACTCGACCGACACCGTCTCATCAACAGCAACGTTACGCAATACCTTCAACGCGTTCACTGTGTCAACGACATAGTCTTTTCCCATAGAAAGAGATGTCCCTTTCCCGTTTTTGTAGAGAGTAACCTTCCACAACACATTGACAAGTGCAGAAGAATATTCACCTGCAGGAATATTGCCGTCAGGGTCAGAGATGACAAGCTGCGGTTTCATAGTGTAAGGAGTAAGAGTGCGGTCCGGAATAAACGTTCCCGACACGGCATCATACTTCTGTATGTAGCTACCGCCAAGTTCGAGCATGTTAAAAGAATATGATAGCGGCGAATGAACCACCCTACCACCAGTAACCTTCAGTTTCATATTGGAATATTATTAATTAACAATAGAATAAGTAGTAGAGACATCCCCTCCGTCGGGCAATGTTATAATGATCTTGAAACCCACGGAACTGCCTGCGCCCCAGACCGAAGGAATGTCGGTTTCCGAGTCCACATGCAGCGTAAGCCCCACAGATCCCGTAGGATGCTTGATGTTCCAAGCCAAGTCGCCGTCCTCGTCATCACTGATGCGCAGCCACGTGATGTTGGCAAGCTCAAGTTCCGCATCCGTCAGTATCATCTCAGCATTGCGCACCGTTGTCACGAGGTCAGTCTGCCAATGCGTACCGGCTCGGAAGAAATTACCCATTGATGATACGATAGTGACAGACATGTTCCCTCCGCCGATCAAGCAAGTCCAGTCGGTGTTGCCGTAACGAGGTTCGCTGCCGGATGACTGAGGAACCGAACACTCCCAATAGCAGCCTCCCCACCACACGCGGTCAACATAGTATCCGTGAGCCTTCTCGTCATATCCACGGATATATTTGCGTGAAGCGTTCCATTGTCCGCAGTCGCGAGCCGTATACTCAGGGTTGCCCTGGTAATCGACCTTTATCAAGTCCTGCACCATTATGCCGCGGAAATAGAGGTATGGCTGGTCGGCTGTGATAATGCCACGCTTCAGCAAGTCCTTAGTGGCGGCAATCTCCGGAGGCAGTCCGATGAAACCGGCATAATTAGAGCCGTTCTCGCTATCATCCAGGATCGGCTTGTTAACCCCCTGCAGAAACAGCCATCTGCCATCATTCGATGAAACGAACCATACGCTCTGCCTCGCCTTGTCAACAGTATTGCCCCAACGAATGACCCTTGCTCCTGCAGACGGTGCATAGTTCACGCCGCCAGGCACATCCTTGTCGGCATACATGGAACACACTGCAGTATTATTCTCCTTATCCACGCTGTCAACTCGCAGCCAGAAGGAACGGAAAGTCCTACCTACATCGAGGTTATTCACTCTTCCGAGGAGAATATCGTTCACATGGAAAGTAGTCCTGTCATTGTCATGCTCCTTGCGGAATGTAATGGTGTATTGTCCGAAATCCGTATGCTCCACAGTTTCAATGATGGAGCGGTCAGTGAAATACGTATCACCCTCCAGTACATTCTGGTGGTTGAACACGAGCTCGTCAAAGACCGCTGATCCGTTGACGTGTATCGAACCGCAAGATATATTACCATCCGGCGAGAGAGTAATCTGTCCGCTCTCCCCAATGATGCAGCCCTGCAGCAGCCGGAGCAGATACATTGCAGTATCCTCCCTGTCCTTGTGCAAGAACGGGGAGTCGTCAAGATACGACAACAGAGCAAGAAAAGCGTTGCCGATACGTGTAGCAGTATTGGCATAAGTGCGTCGTTCATCCCTTATGGCAGTGAACAAAGAGCGGAGCTTTTCTATGACTTGAGTTGATTCGGACATAATGCAATTCTTTTTACGGCAAAGATAAGATACGAGGACAAACCATTAAAATACAAAATCTCAGAACCGATTAGACCTTACGGTACGTTTGTCAGAGTCGAGCGAGGCAAACATCGTATCGAGGAATGTAGATGTCAGTCCTTGGTAAGCCTGTCCGAAGAAAGCAGCATTTGTTTCATTAAGGCGACGCAGAGAGTAATAGTATTTTCTGAAGAACCAATCTCTGCGCTGTCGAGTATTCCCCGATGTAAGAGCAGCTTCCTTGCCGGCATTCGGTCCGTGTCGCACTGTTATATGTGCGAATTTCGGCGATTTCATCGCTGTCTCTGACAGTCCGGCACCCACCTGTCGGGAACTATATTCTCCATGCATTTGCCTGTACATATCCCCCATGAAGAGCAAATCGCCTCCGTTGCCATGGGCAAAGCCCTTTCCCACGCCTGCAGCCACGTAGATACCGTACATCAGAAAACGGTGTTCGATGGTAGTTACCGTTCCGGTCTGAACAAGTTCCTTTATAGATGAGTACAAACTACCGGAATCAGAAATCTTAAGTCTGTCGATTTGCTCCTGCAAAATATCAACCATAAATTCCGACCACCCATGGTTATAGGCATCAAGTTCGTCTTGAGAGAATTTGAACAGAGAACCACCTCTGGCATACCGGCCGTTCTCCATGGAGCGTTTCATCAGTCCCATCCGTTAGTCCTCCCATTCATTAGAATCGTAAGTCAAATCTATCGGCTCATCATTGTTCACCATAAAGTACAATCCCGTCACACCATTCATGGAGTACCGAGACATTTCCCGGCTGTAAACCGATGACACGTCAAGCCATTCCATCACATCCCCATAATCCATGTTCTCCTTGTCAAAAATCATCCTAGAGTGGAACTGACGGAAAATCCTGCGACAGAGTTCAAGTTTCTCCTGTCTATCCTGCATATCATCGATACGATAATGAGCAAGGATAAACACAGTATATACATTCTTGTCAAAGAACGTAACGCCACGCGAATAAGTATTCTGTGACGTGGTATCATCTATCATGATGAAATTCTTCTGCTTGCGAAAGTTCTGCATGACGCCCTCTATGCTCTCCGGTCCACTGCAGAAGCAGGGAAGGAAAGCATTTTCCTTAGCAAGACGGTTTGTCTTTGCGAGATGCTCAAAATATGCAAGAGCATCAAATGTACTGTCGGTTTCCATTATTTTTTCATTCTTTTGTTGAACTCCTCTGCTTCACGTGCCTTCTGGTCAAGTTCGGTAAGAGCACGCCAGCAATCTATATTATAAATCTCCTGTTCTTTCGTTACGTCGCCGTCGGTCAAAGCCCTAATCTGCGTGTTCATCGCCTTGAGAATATCGAAATCAGCGGTTTCATCGGGAGGTAGTCTCTTAAAGAAATTAGGAAATTCACGTGAAAAGACGCTTTTAATGTGCGCATACCATAGGTATACTCCAAGCAGTTCCCCGGGCGACAGCTTCATTCTGGCAGGCACCCCTCCTTTCTTGTCGCGATATAATATCGATGCCAGTTTTTCGATCATCCGCTCGTCATTGTTTACATTGTAAGCCTGATAGTATTTCTCAGCATTAAGATAGTCAATGAACCGGACACCATGAAGGAGACGATCAACCGCGTAGGAGCCATTAACCTCGCACAATCTGACATCCATAGACTCATACGAGTCAATGTATGCCAACTGTTCCAGCAAACACTGTATCTGCCATGTCTTGACAGTAAAGAAGCGTTTCTTCCGCCACCACGAGCTGCGCATCCAGCAAATCCATCCGTATCTGTCTTTGCGAACAACATGAATACCGGAAAACCTTATGAGCATATAGGTT
>CAVBFA010000018.1:11851-17423 GCA_963594595.1 Oscillibacter sp.
GCCGTTGAGTCCTTAGTGTTTTGAAAAGTCTCATGATGATTACGTTTATAAGCATTACTGTTGAAATATAACTCAAAATCCTCCGGATTATCTTCAACAATCCGCATCAAGCGTCTGAACACAGGCTGACGTGCTGCGTCCACCCCTTTACGGCTCCAAACGTCAGTGAAAGTCTGTATCATTGATACGAGTTTTGCTGTCTGAAGGCTCCCACCCTCTTTGCCCTGTCTGAATCTATCAAGCAGATCATCCATCAACTCGTCAGAGATACGCGTACGCAGAAACTCATCAGCGTCCTCGATGGCAGGCTGTATATTCTGCCAGTCCTGATACGTCACTGCCGCAGATTTGGCATTGGAGAAAAAAGAGTAGCCGGTATAGAGATGCCGGATACAATTCAAAGCCTGCTGCGATTTTCCCCAAGATTCAGACCGTAGCAAGTTCACAAGAACCGCAAGAGCCTTACATTGAACAGTCCGCAGCTGTCCTTCAAGGGCATCCACACGCTGTTTGGATGCCGGACTTACATTTTCGTTACTTACTACGCCGAAGCCTGTAGGCGTGAGTACGAGGTCAAGCTGCCGAAAGACAGCAAGAAAAGCCGATATGCAGACAAGGCGTTTATACTGAGAGACGATAAAAGAGTCGTCTCCAGCTTCAGTGATGATTTTAACGCCCTCATCTCCAAGCAGACTCATATTATACAGTTCCTCCTGTAACGCACATTCAGGAGCCACCGCTTCAAACACCTCATCGTGTGCACTTACCCCGACCGGCAATGCCTTCTCGAAATCCTCTTTGTTAATTGTCATCATCGCTATTATTGTTAGAAGAATTACTGTTGCCCGTCACACTCTTCGCATCCTTGTTGTCGTCGAGTGTGGTCAGCATAATCATCGGCACGTCAACCGTAGCCTTTTCCGACCATCCGTTAAAATGCAGTATGACGTGGTAAGGCTTCGCCATCACGTCATGGAAAGGCTTTTCAAGCGACTGTTTCAATGTGAACAGCTCGCGCTTGTCGCTGCCGCTGTTGTTCATCTGACTCTTGCCCGGTGTGGCACCAACAAGATTCGGGTGAATGCCGAAAGCAAAACACAGAGCGTTGGCAGCCTCCGACATGTCATCGCTCCAGTTGCCGCCCTCCTTCTTGGAAGCATCATTAATCGGCTGAATACGCACCATGCGGTTCTCCTTACCGTTAGGATCAACATAGTATCCGCTCACTATCGCCTTGCCGGCATTCTCCACCCCCGTAACGAAGTCGATAATGTTCTGTTTCTCCTGAAGTTTACGAGCCACTCGTTTGTCCTCGTCCTGGATGTTCTCGCTGTCGCAGACAGAATCCCAGTAATCATTGTGCACCTCAATCTGTACACGAGGAGCAGAGGTGTTCTTTATCATATAGCGTTTGCCGATACCTATCAATCTGTAAATGTCGAGCCAGGCATCACGGAAGATGCTGCTGTAATACGGAATCGGGTAGTACTGACATCCAGGAGTAGGCATTCGAGACAGAATTGCGAACTTGCGTACTTTCGTAGCCTTGCGAAGTTCCCCAGTCCGAGGATCACGCTCCATTCCGAGGCGCACCCTCAAGTCCCCCAACGGGTTCCAATAGTCGAGCAGCTCTATCACTTCGATATTGTCCTCGTCTCTCGACCCATACCGCCAATCGCCGTAGAATACGTGCTCAATCTCACCCGACTTGGTGGACGGCGCGTATTCCATACGGCAGTTGACAGCGTCTTTGTTCCTGATTTGTACAATCTTTGTACCTTCCCTATTTAGTATTATTACCGTCACGCTGAAAAAGAAGAACTTCATGTCCGTCGCCTGCTCCATGAACACCTCATGGAGGGAGTTGCTCAAGCAGAAGCTGCGGATATCCTCGTCCGTTATATCTTTCCTTGTAGTACGGTCAACGAAGCGCAATCCCTGACCGTAGCAGCTGATGATGTTGAAAGACTGGCATTGCGCCGTAATCATATTCGACAGCAGCTGCCCTTTCAACATGTACGGCAGTTTGTCATCCAGTCCCCATGGCACATATCTGTATTCTCTACCACGCACTGTTATCGGAACATTCTGCACATCAGCGTTTGGTCCGCCATCGTCAAACACGGTATTGCTGTCCTGGCCATACTCGGAATTGAGACTGTCTGTCGCCATCGAATAGCCTATTCCGCATGGAACGATGCTATATACAGAAGCATCCCCCTTGCGACCAGTCTGTTGTAGTCTGTATCTGTTTTTCGTCATAAATATACGGTTAAGTTGTTTATTTCAAAAATGAATATCTGTGGAACAAGTCGGAGCTGGTTATTGAGTGGGTTCTTCAGTCGCACATATCCACCTCTCCAATAGTCGTGATGAACGAGCCATCCACGGTATTCCACGATGTTCCCGTCGCTCTTCCACGCTTTAATGTTGAGCGTCTGCCGTCGCTCTTCGGCAATGGCTATGAGGTGAAGCATCTCGGAGAAATGGATTACGCCACGGCTACCTGAATCATACGGACTGTATCTCATATCCATCAGTTGAAAGTATAGTCAAACGTATTGTCAAAGATTCTCCCGGCGCGCTGCAGGTCAACCACATTGTGGTTACGCTGTGCGTACTCGTAGCTGAAGGTGAAGCGCGGCAGAGTATCATCGTTATTGTCATACTCCGACTTCGACTCGGTAATGACAATTTCCTTCCCGACATTCGGATGTCCATTATAGAAATTGACGATCCGTACAGAATCAGAACGGAAAAGCTCATCAACCCAGTTTGCCATTGCAAAGTTCAGAACGCCGGTGTCCGCCTTGAAAGTTCGGGTTTCCTTGGTATTATAGTTCTTCTGTACCCTACCGATATAAGCAGAATCACGCTTATATGATGGAGACACCGTCTGTGTACCTGTGCAGTAAAGCAATTCCTCCACGCCGAAGGAATTGTCAAATATGAGTACAGGAGCGCAGTCCGGAACTGTGAAATCCAGCTGAAACTCCTGTGTCCGCTTTCCTGCCTGTATCGTATATGCAGCCAACGTTTTGCCCTCCATGCAGAACTGTGACGGCGAAGTGTCGATTGTTGTATATTTGTCATTGCCTCCGATTGGCAGGAGCTGGAAATCCTTCCTGGAGCCGTCGCTGTAATAAGCCGTGGCGGATGCAGTGTCAGTACCTATATAATGCAGATACTCAAGTCTACCCAAGGAAGTGATTTTCACGCCCAACAGCACAGACAGGAAATGATTCTCTATAAACTCTGCTGCAGTAGTGCCGAAATCGGCAGCGCAATATATGATGTCAGCCGATATTTCTGCAGTATATGACGTACTGGAATCATCATATTCCTCTTTAATTGAAATCTTCATGGCAGAGCGCAATGTGCGCTTTACGTATGAAGCGACCAGGGAACCGATATCAACAATGCTAATATCACCGTCAACAGGATACAGATATTCATTATACATCTCGTTGTCATCTATCTTGATGACAACAGCAGCTCTATACCCATCGATAGAGAACGACACGTCAGGTATGGAGCAAGAGAAATACGAGCCTGAAAGACCGTCCTTAATAGTAATCATCGTATCTTTTTTCAGCAAATGTAAAAAGATACAGAAAGCGGTAAAAATACGACAGAAAAAAGGAGAAGCGACATAACCGATACGTCACTTCCCCCATAGGTATGAAATTCGTTTGGGAATGAATTTCGCTACAAAGATAATGAATTAAAACAAAAAGTCGATACAAGTAGACTTTTTTCTTCTTCACTCGCCGACATTTTCGGATGCCCGTGCAGACGGAAATGTCGGCGAGCCAAAATTTTCAGCCACCCTATATTCTCAATATAAGGTGGCTGTTTTTGTTAGATTTTCCCCTGCTCCATATATGAGTAATAATCGTTGTCGGTTACAATCACATGGTCAAGGAAGTGAAGTTGCATTGTCTCACACGCTTTTTTCAGTCCTTGCGTTATATGGTTATCGTTGCTGCTTGGCGTTGTGTTGTTGCTCGGATGGTTATGACAAAGAGCTACAACCGTGGCATTACAGACCAAAGCCTCTTTAATAACCTGCCTTATATCTACTGCTGTTCCTGTTATCCCTCCACTACTTATCCGTACCGTCTTAATCAACCCGAAATTATTAGACATCAGCAAAACATAAGCTTCTTCATGGTCAAGCGACATCATACGAGGACGTATATGTCTATATATAGCCTCTGCGCTGTCAAGCCGGACCTGTTCTGTACTTTCTTCGGCAAAACGTCTGCCAAGTTCTATTGCAGCCTGCAAAGCTATCGCCTTGCAATCACCTATTCCCTGCACAACTTGAAGCTGCTCAATACGGCTTTTGCTTACATTTCGCAAACTGCCATCCATGACATTTAATATTTGTCGTGCCTGTTCTATACTCTGACGTGTACCCGAACCACGATTAATGACAAGAGAAACGAGTTCAACGTTTGTAAGAGAGCTGAAGCCCTTGTTGTATGCCTTATATTGAGGAATTTCCTCACGGCACAAATCAGAAAAATTCTTCATAATTTTATGCGTTATATTGTTTATACTTAATTTCCTTATATGCTCCACGTATGCCGTCATTATGAACGGTCTTTGCAAGGAACAGACCGCCTAGAACTGTTGCTCCAACATTTTCAAGCTGTTCCTTGAACTCCTCTGCCGTTGCACCACTTGTTATAAGGTCATCGAAGATTATCACCTTTTTCCCTTTGAAGAAATCAGCGTCCAAGTTTACCATATAGCCAAAGCTTTCGCTGACAACATGCAAAGCGTTGTTATGCTTACTCTCACGGCGACCGAATATATTCACATAAGCCGAACCGTTTTGAATGTGTGCTCGTCTTGTTACGTCAGCCGCAAATTTCATAAACCTGTAGTTGTATTTCTTTTGGCTTGCACATGGTGCGCACACAAGAACAAAATCACTTGCCTTTCCGCCATACCACCCTGTAAGCAGATTAACAACAACGTCCGCCACATATTTTGTAGCCCATTTCTCACCGTCCTTGAAAGCGTAAACAAGTCTTCTTGTTGCTGTATATTGAGGATTGACAGTGAAAAACCTTTTAGGCAAATACTCGTAAATATTATATGTCTTCATAAGCTTGAATTTTTATTTGCAGAGGGAGGAGAAGAGCTTTTTTACATTTCATCTTCTGCCCTGCAGAGAGTTTTTTTTTATTTCCGTCGGTCGGATGTTCGCTTTTTACGCTGCGAGCAATACAGCCGGGAACAAGTTCTCCAAAAGGCAAGGAATTACGAGTAAAAATCCGGAATACCCATTTTCGCCAACTGACGAAAGTGCGGAAGGCTGCCGAAGACTTTTTATGCTGAAATAACAGAGTGGTACTTGCCACGAGAACGCCCGGCGTACCTTTGCTCAGTAAAAACGAATATCTGACAGACGACAAGACATGGCTCTCTACAGGAGAAAGCAGAAGATTGGGAGAGCACAACCTATTTAATGAAATCCATAAAAAACTACCATATTGTTGACTTCAACAGAATGGTTGTTTTTACCAAACTCCCCTCGGAAAGTGTTGCAAAACTCTTT
>CAVBFA010000018.1:17433-33933 GCA_963594595.1 Oscillibacter sp.
TCCGAGGGGCAAAATTCGCGACTTGCAACGCCCTGAAAGTCGCGAGACCGACTCGAAAAACATGCTTTTTGCATGTTAATTCCACTATCAAAAAAGTCAAGCATCTGAAAATCAAGGAGTAAGCGACTTGATTTCAGAAAAAAGCGCAGCTTTCTGCTTTAGCAGCCCCCACCGCCCTACGCTATTTTGGCAATTGCCTCTCCTTTTCAGAGCGGAATATGTAGGCGACTTGTAGGTTTGTGAAATGCAAACACGTGATTTTGAGGTTATGGCAATTGCCATAACGAGCAGCAGCAAGTTCATCCTCGGTGTGTGGCAAACAAGCAACAAAAAAGCCCCGGCACGAGAGTACCAGGGCATGCATCCAAATAAATATATAAAAAGGAGCCGGCTTCTCACGAAGACGACCCCCAAGAAAATAAACAGAAAAATAGAGTAGTTAAATCATGAATATGTTATAGGCAACACGCCTGCAGACTGAGCGACAGGAAAACGCTCCACGCCAATACACAATGTGTCAAAGGCATCGCTACCATCGGTTCTGCCTTCCAGCTTGTCTTCCTCTGTCTCTGCAAGTTTCTCGCCACGTTTATCCTTTTTGCCGTTATATACTCCGGCAGAAGTAATGGAGATAAGCAAATCCGGATTATTATCACGATTGATGAGCACGGTATGCTTAGCCCTGCCACGGAACATACGGTTAATCAAGTCGTTCTTGACCAGGTGGTCAAGCGGATTGCCTATATATTTTGGACGCACAGACCATTGCAGTCTGCGCAAAGTCTGTTCAATATCCTTGTGGAAATCATTATTATGCAAAGCATAGTTGTTGCCGACAAACGTAGAATCATAATAGAACACCACCTGTCTCCGCTTATGGTAACGGTAGTAATGGTGGAAGTCTTCTACCAGTTCCGGCAGTTTACGTTCATATTTGACGAAAAAAGATTTAAGCACACGCAACTTGCCATCTCTGCCTACCTGTCCGACCACAAGCCAGTTGATAAGGTTGTTAGCGTCAAAAGCTATTATCAGTGGCAGATTAGGGTCAAGGTCGCTGTCCAAGCGGCAGTCATCCTCGATTTTCCCACCATTCACTGCCTGCAAGTTCAGCCTGGATTCATTCGGCGCTGTATAAAGATTTACGTCCTCACGCATTCCGCCATAGAAACCATCGGCAGATATACCTATGCGTTGGCACATGATTGAAGTGGCAAAGGTAAGAGGCGGCAGGTCACGCTTAGCCCTACGAATAAACTCTTCCCCAAGCAATGCGAGATTCTCTATCGATGAATATTCTTTGTAAAGGAGACATTTCGAACGGAAGAAAGAGAGCTGCCGGTTAAGATAATCAATCTGCTTATCGATCTGCGGTGCACGCTCCGGCTGTTTGTCACGCTTCATCCGTAGCTTCCATAGCTGGTACACAATGCCCTCGATGAGCTGCACAAGCTCCGGATCCATCTTGTCGCGATATGACAGGAACCATGAACCTTTTTTTGTTATAGGCATATCTGAGGTAATAGTCATGCCATGATGTAGGGGGAAGCTGGAGAAATACATTTCGTTGCCTCGATTAGCTTGAAATGTCTCATCTTTAAGCTGCTCAAAGTTAATGAACTTCGCTTCGTCTATTATAAGATAGTCGAGCGACATAGAGTTTGACGTTCCGCTGCGGTCCTGGCTTATTACATTACATACAGAACCGTTATAGAAAGAGATGGTATTCTCCCAATTAGCCGGAGTAAATATTGGAGATTTCCAATGAAGCTTTTTCCATGGTTTTTTACCCACCACATAATGAATGTCACGTTTGAACCCCCAACGCTCAAGATGAATGAGCATTGAAGGAAGGATATTGGTGAGACACCGCTTTACTGAAGGAGCGACAAAACCGCCCATGGAACCTGGCATACCCTGGAAGCAAGACTGCAGACGCCGAGCCTGGATTGCGCCTTTGCCCAATCCACGACCCGCCACGACTACCTCGTCACGACAGTCCATATTAAGCATATAGAGCTGCGCGTCGTTGAAATATTGCTTATTAATCTGTTGCTCCATTATCATTATCCTCTTTCAGTTCTTCATATTCTGCAAACTGCACACTATTATCAGAATATTTTTTTACGAGTTCCCTGATTCTATTCCGCAAGTCAGGCAGTTTCTTGATGCCAAGGACGGTAGGATCATCAACAGGCACAAACTGCTGCGGAATGATCTTGTCAAATTCCAACTCCAGTTCATCCTCTTTGTCTGTACGGTTGTTAAGGATTCTATTCTTCTCGATGGCAGCCACAGAGCGGTGGTCTCCGGCACGTCGGGCAGCCTTCAGGTCCTGTTCGAGGTCCTGGTTGATCTTCCACCGCATAAAGTCTTTTGATGCCTGCTGCAGATTGCCCAGTATGAGGCGCACAAGGTGCAGATCATCATAAGCTTGCGACTTGCCGACCTTAAACATTGCCATATCATACTGCACGATGTCCTGGTCAAACTTCTGCGGAAACTGCAGCCAATAAGCATATAGCCCCCGAAGTCTGTGTATACGTTCAATAACCGTTTGAGCAATACGTCGCTCAAACAGTTCATCATCGCTCAATGTGATATACATGGAGTAATCTTCCATGCTGGCAAGTGGTAAACTCATGTCTGTTTATTACTATTAGAATTTTGTTTCCGCCAACTGCCGAGTTATAAGGCGCTGACATTCTGCTATAGAGAAAGGAGAACCGGCATCAGCAAGGTCACGGATGCCTTTTCTTATATCATTAGCGGTCGAAGCCATGCCCTTGAAAAAGGCCTTGCGTGCAGGATTGCCGATAGAATTTATATCATCAACAAGAATTGTCTCATCAATATCCAAAAGGAATGATATCTCCGAGGGGGTCATCATCTCCTTCGCTTTCTCTTCTATCTTTTTCAGTAAGTCTGTTGAATAATCCATTCAGTTCAAGAGATTTGTCATTAACGATATGCTTCAGACCACAGAAAAGCTCATAAAAAGCTTCCTGAGAAGTCGTCACCATGGTACATTCCGCACGATCGCCGTAAGTCTGATTTTGTGATGAAATCACAGAAACCGTATACTTGTCATTCTGTACAAGAACGATTTTGGAGTGGTTCTGCGCCAAATAGACATGATCAAAACATTTCTGCATAATTCTATACAGCTGCACAGTCTTTTTGGAAGCCTTCAGGTCTGCCACAAGAGACGCGTTATTTATGAGTCCTCTTTTCCTCAAGCGGTGGAATCCCGACAGAAAAGCGTCAGACGTAGAAAAAGTGCTGACATATACATCAGCACGCCCGGTCTGCTCCAGGATCCATCCGAGCAGACCGAGAGTATGCAGCCCAGTACCGAGATAATACTGCGTAGGATTAATCTCCAGAGGTTTCAGTATCTGATTTACTTTCGATTTCTTCGCCATTACCAGAATTGTTAATCTCGACACCACCATCAGCAAGTTTTGCCAACACGTCCTCGCCGACGATCTGGGAGTTGTCAAGAAGAAGAGCAAGACGCTCATTCAAGTTATTGCAAAGGCTTTTATACCTTTCAATATCTTTATCGGACGGATTATCCGAAAGAGCCTTTTCCTTCAGTTGCAATAGTTTGTCAACATTCTTACTGATATAAGAACGGGCATTAGAAATCTGCTTTGCAAGGTCAACAGGAGAGGGTTCGCCCTCTATATTATCTGGCGACAGTTCAAAACTATCGTAACGTTCAAATTCGGCCTTGTATTTATACCAAGTCTCTTTCAACTGCATGAGCAACTCATATCTGTCGCAAGGCTGTGAAAGAGTCTTCAGGTTATTGAATATTTGCTTTATTCTTTTCCAGCGATCCGCGTTTTCAACCCATATAGACTTGATATTCTCAGGCAGCGAATCGTGGTCAGAGCGTTTACCTCCATGAGCCGGCAAGTCCATCGATTCAGGACTCTTTTCATTATTGTCTTCAGGTTCCTCAGTAACAGCACTCTCAATTTCCGGTGTAAGTTCCGCATCGAGACGCTTAACGTCAGCCAAAGTCATTTGGTTCAACCTCATCGGCAAGAACTTTCCAAGCTCGTATACTATTTTAGACACGTATCTCTCCGGTCTGCGAGAAATCGTATTAAACAGAGCCTGGTTGCGGTTCAGCTTCAGCAGCATCTGTGCTCCCTCCATTATATCATCCCTGTCAGTGTGGCTGTCATTATCAAGCCACGCCTTCATTTTCATTGTTAGATCATTATCAATCATATCTGCATTTAATAAAAGAGCGGTCACGGCCATTATGCCACAACCGCCCGAAACCTATAAATATATTAACACTACGCAGCTACAACCTTAGAGGCTATCTTGCCATTCTCACCTGAAACATCGCCATCAGCGGTCTCTATCTTACCAGGATAGAACGGTGCTGGATATTCGTCGTCAACTACAGCTGAGATGGTTGTAGAATTCGCATCCGTCGCCGTTTTTCCTGTATCCTGCGAAAGAGACAGTTCCGGAGTGAAAGCCTCAGAACCTACCATGCGTGCCTTGCCGTTGCGCTGCATGACGAGATATACCATCTCGTCATTGTTGGCTTCGGATATATATCCGGATACCTCCTCTTCCGTGCCTGGCACAACAATAGTTGCAGTTACCTTGAAAGTCTTAGATCCGTACGAGCCCTGTGATTCAACCTGAAGCTGCCCCTCGTTACGAATCATGCCGACCTTGTGCCATTTCTTATCAGAAGCGAGAACGAAGTCGCCTTCATATTTGGCAACGTCAGACAGTGCAGCATCCGGAGTTTTCTTGCCTTCGCCAATTATAGGCCAGGACACGATATCCCTTTTGCTTATGCCAAAGACGTAACCACGAACTCCTGGAAGAGATTTCTTACCACGGCACATCTCGATATCCTCATATATCGATTCTTTATCTGTACATTTAGACATAACACTTGAATTTTGCAGTTATACAATTTAGCCAGCCTGCTTCATGTAGACGGAGAACAGCTCCTTGCTGACAGACTCAAACTGGGTGCCGAAGAACATATTTGCGATGAAATCAACATCATAATGATTCTTGAGCGACTTTTCGCAGATGAACTTCTCGTCATCCGTCTTCTGGTTAAAGAGCAGAAAGATATTACTCTTAGGAGTCAGAAGGAGGAAGTCGTCAGGAACATTAGACAGCGGAACAAGCTCAACGTTAGAAGCACCTTCGAGAGTTCTCTTGTCGTAGTTCTGGTTATACGGCAGCGCTCCATGGTTAAGCTGGTATGCCTCTGTATAAAGATGATATGTCATATCCGACATGAACATCTTTAGCGGAAGACCACGCAGCACATCGCAACGGCTCCAGAAGAAATCCTTCAGTACATCTTCGGCATTTTCTTTGGAAATGGACTCTGCAGAAGTAGACAGGTTGCCAAGATCAGCAGAGATTTTGACCTCCTTATCCTCATTTGTTCCTGCGACATCCATATCGATTATGGTTTTCAGGCCATTGAAGAAGTCCGCCGTCTTATCGAATTTCGTTCCATCGTGCTTAGCTTTCCACGCATTGCGGTACAGGTTCTCACCAAGCTTCTTCATGATGTAACTACATACCTGCAGCACTATCGGAACATTCTTGAGACCGTCCCCCTTGGTGATATTGCTACCCCAGATAGACTGGTATATAGCATTAGGGTCTATCGGCTCGATGCAGTTACCAAAGAAAGTCTCAAAGACGCGACCCTTGATAGTGATATCGCCGGTTCCCATCTTGTCTTTCTTATAATTGCCCAGCTCGAAATTTCCTCCCATCTGTCCAACTGTCTCACGGTATCGGATGCCTGTACGTATGCTACAATGCTTAAGCATTGCACTCATCGCAAGCATCGGGAGGACAACAAGATCCTTGCGGTACGTCTGAAATGTACGCGACAATTCCTCCGGAGAGAAAGTGATATTTCCTTTTTTTACGTCAGCCATACTACACATCTTTAACTAAATTCAACAGGTCCTGAGCAGAGAAAGCGTCACTTCCACTACCAGGGTTATTTTTTGTCTCTTCGCCAGCAGTACCTTTAAGTGTGGCAATCTTTTCATTAGCCTCTTTCAGGTCATTCTTCGCAGACTCAAGTTCATCCTTCAGCTTCTTGATTGCCGGTCCGCTTTTGCTGATAGCCTCTGCAGAATCGGAGAGCTGAGAATCAATGATCTTCATCTGCTCTTGCGAGAGTGAGATGTTGCCCTTCTCATCAGGCTCGAAGCCATCCTTATTAAGAAGTTTGGCTACGGAATTAAAAATTTTGATCATTTTATGAGATGTTAGGTTTGCGTGTGGATTACGGAGCAGACTCTGAAGCCCTTGCCACGTCTTTTGCAAGAAGTTCTGAGTTGGATTGCCGTCACCGTCAACCACGGATGCCACTACACTTGCAGCGACATCCTCCGAGGCCAGTGGCTGAGGTAACGGCGGTATGCCTGCATCCTTGTATTGATTGGAAAATGTATACAAATTAACGAATTGATTGCTGAATTCATCAGCTGCATCTTCAGCAGCCTTATCTTCACGCATCGAATCGACAAGTCCAAAGTCTACAGCCTGCTGTGCAGTAAGCCAGTTGCCTTTTTTCATTTGTGCGAGACATTCTTCAGAAGTCTTGCCTGTCTTGTCTGCGTAGAGCTGTGCAAGAACATCATCAAATGTTTTCAGCTCAGCTCTTTCGTTTTGGAGC
This sequence comes from Oscillibacter sp., assembly GCA_963594595.1. Lineage (GTDB taxonomy): Bacteria > Bacteroidota > Bacteroidia > Bacteroidales > Bacteroidaceae > Prevotella. Next base: position 24,137 of record CAVBFA010000018.1, read on the forward strand.
TTCTTGATCATGTCATCAAGCTGCTCCTTGTTAGCCTGTTCATATTTGTTGATGAAAGTAGAGACGTTGTGAATAAGGAAGAAGCTTCCCTTCACAATGTCAATAGACTTGCATCCGAGCATTGCTATTGTAGATATAGAAGCATTCATACCAAATGCATGGGCATGTACTTTGCCATGATCTTTAAAAGCCTGGTACATCTCTAGTCCGTCCTTGACAAAGCCTCCGAGGGAGCAAAAACCGACATGTACGTCCTTGTCTTTGTTCTTGCTAAGAGTATAACGTACATAGTCGGCAGAACAACCATTCCACCAACTGCCAATTGTGCCAGATATAACTAATGCATATTCCATACTAATATCTTTTTACGCAAAGGTATATGTCAGAACTGGCGGAAGAAAATACCCTTTACATAATATAAGGTATACTCCGGGGCGAAGAATAGGTAACGGTAACCTCATCCAGCTGGTTGTCTTTCACCGAATCCGGCATATTCTCCTGCGAGAGAACGACGGGGTATGGTCGTTCATCAGAACCAACCAGACGAGTCTTGCCGTCAGACAGTCGCAACCTGAAAGCATATCTGCCGCCCTGGGGCAGTCTGTCTTTTGTCAGAAATTTCAATGTTGCGGTATATATTTTAACCTTATCCTCATATTTTTCCGTTACAATGAGCTGCGTTGGAACCTTTATGCACAGATTTTTCCAAACTAAACCATCAGGCAAACGGACAGACGATTCACCTGTATAAACCAAACCTCCCAAGTCCCTGCAAGGTATAAATTCAATTCCAACTATCACTTTGACATTCATAAGCCTATTTTTTAAGAATACGAACGGCAATGAACGTATGCGAACATAAACACCCATCTTGTCCGTATGATTTTTATATTTATTAACCTAATATTACTCTGCAGAGTCTTTTATCCTTGTGCGGCAGCGCAGGTCAACCCCATTCTTCAGATATGCGTTGCGCATGCGCTGATAACGCATCTTCAGAGTATAGTCGTAGTCAAGAGAGATGCCGTTACCCTCACACCATGCCCTCACACCAGTAAGTATTGAGCAGCAGCTCTCCACCCCGTTCAGCTCCTTCCACATCTGCAGCCGGAATGTATCCTCAATACATTCAATCACGGCAGCCTTGGCTGAGGGGCTGAGATAGTTGTACGATATCAGCGGTTTCTGCTTTGAGTCGGGAAGACACACGGCGACTTCATCTTCAGCCTGCATGTCAGGATGCTTACCCGACGGCAGTCTGGAGAGGAACCGGCGCAGACAGGCATTCTCCGCACTTTGGGCAGGGAAAGACACAGGGTTCCCGAAATGGAACGTAAGCCATTGCCGTACGAAGGGCTTGACTTTAAGGTAGACAAGAAATTTGCTCATTATCAATATGCTTAAGGTAAATGATAATGCAAATATAATAAAAATCGTCCTGTTTTCCTGTCTTTTGACAGACTTATTTTATTTATAGATTTCTCTTTCAAGCTGAGCTGTTATAGTTTTGTACGAAAAGTTTGCAATTTTGTGAGAGTTGTGATAAGGTCTGTATTCAGTTCAGAATCAGCAATTTACAAAAATCCTCTTGCAATATAGCAATTTTGTGATGCAAGAATCAAGTTTGTGATGACGAAAAACGAAATGTAAATATAACAAAACCGAAAAGTTTGTGATAAGTTTGTGATGCAAGTTTGTGATATTTTGTGATGCTCCGAAACCCCTTTATTTACTTATGTTTTTGTGATTTTCAAACTCTCTATTACAAAATCACAAAGTTTTTGTACAAAAAGGAAGGGGGTCAAGGGGGAAACAAAAAGGCAGCCGGGGAGGATTGTTCTAAATGTCGGCACATGCAATATCGGGATGGTGTGTTTGAAATGCGAGAAGCCACCCGTGCGAGGTTGCAGGGTGGCTTCTGACAAAGCATACTGAATATATAATGAAATCCTGGTCAGAACGGACGGTCGTCATCGGGATCGAAGAGGTCTAGCTGTTCGGGCGTGGATGAAGTAGCAGTCTTGACGGATCGCAGATATATCATATCTTTCGTCTTGACGGTTCCTGTGGCGAGTGTTACAGCCTTCTGGATACGACCGGAACTGTTGCACATCTCAGGAGGGTTCATGATTTCGACCCACGGACAAAGCGCCACGAAGCTCTTCAGCTTCTTGGTGAAGCTCTGCATTGTAATTCTATTGATGTTGGCGAAGCGGATATAATCGGCGAAGACATCATCACGCGGCAGCCCTACATCGAGGTGACCTCCTTCGAGGGAGAAATATCCGTTTGCCCAGTCCTCGAAGTTGGAACCCATAGCAGCCTTCAGACGGCGTTTCTCCATGTTCGCCATCGGGGGCTGTGGCTTTATTCCGGAATCTTTTACGGAAAGATAGAACCGGCAGCATTGCATCCAGAAATTAAAATCAGCGTTCCATTCATCCTCGGTGTAGTCGAAAGCGTAGAGGGTTTTGTTGAAATCGTCCCGGATTTTACGCGTCTCCTTGTAGTCATTATCTTCCGTTTTCTCATGATACCAGTCGCTGAATACCAAATATAAGCTACGTGCCTTACTTGATGGATCAAAATCGGCGGGCACGTAGTTAGACGTGAAAGCGATTTTAGGTGACTCGCTATACGGAATGGTGAATGAACGGTTGTTCTTTGGGTTGACCGACATATCATCCGTAATGTTGTCGTAAAACGAACCGAGGTTAAGGTAACGTTCGCAGTCATCAACGACCAACAGATCCGTGAATTGCGTAACCTGTTCTAAAACGTGAGGGTTATCCATCAATTTTGGGTTTCGTCCGGATAACTTTACTGTTTTCATCATAAATGAAAGCACCTTAAAAAAGAATGATTTGCCGCTCCGACCATTACACTCGTCCTCTTCACCTATTTTATTGTCCATAGCGAACGGGGCCCAAGCTCTTACTGCATCCTTGTATCGATGCAGCAGGTACCCCATAGTGAATATTTTATTGATAAGATTCAACTTCTGCTCTCTTATATCATAAGGCGCAAGACCTTCGCCTGCTATCTCAAACGGGTGTTCCTGCAGATATGTCTTGGTAGAAGCCGTATCACCGTCGAACCGTGTTTCCGTTTCCTTACGCCAATACAGTCTTGACGTGTTTATAAGATAACCGAAGAAGTGGCTACTATTCGCGTCAATAACATCTATATCAAGCTCAGTCTTCCCGTTATCTTCTATCTGGAATATTTTGAACATATCAGGCAGGCGCTTGAACTTATGAGGTATAACGTTATCCTCCCATACGTAGTTATGCAATCCGTCGGAACCCGGATTATACTCTATCATACCTCCATTCCCGCCAGGGACTGGTTTTACAACTTCTATAGTTTTGTTCTGAAAGAAGAAATATTGTGAATTCGGCGTATATGTGGTGAAATCAAGTTCTATTTCCTGCAGACTCTCAAGCGAAGCGGCTGTGAGCTTAGGAGAGTTTAAGACCAGATTGAGAACACCTCTATCCTCGAATCTCTCTACTACCCAACGACGGATGAATTCGCGAATGTCTTTTACGTTTGCCTTTTTCACAATATTTCCACAGATGCGAATGAACTGTGTGACAGCAGAGTTCTCGTCATGCAGAGCATAAAACCCGTTTAGCTGCAGGAAATTGTAAAGGCAGGCAGTGTCCATCTCATATTTCCACTTACCGTCTTTCTGCATGATGCTCACCCAAAATCTTGCAGGCATGGCGAGCTTCATCAGGTTCTTGAAGTCACGTTTCCCCGGACGCAGCTCCATCCAATCACGCAGATCCTTACGCGGTTTACCCCTGTTGTCACGATATGTAGTAAGCCATTCGGGGAGCCATACCGTATGAATATCGATGAATTTCAGAGCAAGTTCCTTACCTTTTCGTCGTCCTGTCTCGTCGATATCCGGTATGTTGTATAGAATCTCCACATACTTCATGATTTCCTTGTATTCCTCGCCCGACAACTGATACGTCTCGCTATTAAACCAGAGCGGATGAAAGCCCATGCTGCGGCAGCATACCGAGTCGCGTTCTCCGGAACAGATAAACGCCTCCGGCAGCTTCTGCATCTTGTATGGTTTGTCATCGTCATGAGAATCACGCCATTCCCGTTCCTGCTCAGCATTGTATTTATCGTACGCCTTTTTCAATTCCGAAAGACCGTTGATATAATGCAGCGGTTTCTTGCCTGCAGGAGTATACGAAAAACGGAATCCCTTTTCGCAGTTAAGAGGCTCGTACACCTTATAGAATTTCTGCTCCGGTTCATCACCATGCGCCTCGCTTATCAGGCACTCACGCATAAATATCGGGTAATGAGCATTGGAATACTTCTCTGTCACGCGCCGGTCCTTGACGTTGGTAATCCATTTCACCGAGTGCCAGTGCAGCTCATCGAGGTGCTTCTGTGTCACATTCGGTCCGAACACCTTAAGCTCGAAGTCCGTAAACTTCTCGTTCAAGGCGAAGCTGCGGCTTCCATCCGCTTCATCCTGACGAGCCGGACGCTGGCGTATATCAGGCTTGTTGACGGTATGGTCGAGTTCGTCTCTTACGCCATACTTCGCCGCAAGCTGCAGTATCGCCTCGTTAAAGTGCGAACGGTCGATATTATTCTCACGCATATACAGGGTCACGGCATTCTCTCCGCGCCCGTCACCTCCAAAGTCAGTCACCTGCCATATCTCGCCATAGCTTTTCGAGTTATACTTGCGCAATGCTGCTGAAGGTGTTTTCTCGTTACGGATGGCGAAATGCTTTTTCGAGCCACCGACACACGCCTTTGCCTGCGGATACAGCTCAAGAATAATGTCAAGACCACCGTTGGTGGCTTTCAAAATATCTTCTACCTTTATCATATATATTCAGATTTGCTTCTTTTGCAAAAGTATTTTCCGGAGAAAATTCCGGAAAATACTTTCTAATTATTGCTCAGCACGATTGCGGAATTGCGCAATCACAATTTTATATCTAATGTTCTGGCCCTCCGAAAAAGCAAGGGACTCATAACGACTGGTCTGTTTTCCTCATCATTCCAGTATACCATACTATAAGAATCATCGACCTCATAATGGTTTTCGCTCTTATACGCCAGACCTTCAGCATTCCATTTGACACTCATGTCATGTGATTCAGAATACCCAAGCACACAGCCCGATATCTGTATTATATCAAAATCAGCCGGCAGTGTCCCCTGATTAACCAGCAGTTGGGCAGCCCTGCTTACTTTGTTCATTATTTCCCTGTTCATTACACATTATCTCCTCTTTATATTCGACATATGATTTCAACTTGTCGCACCATCGCCCGTTGATGCAATTTCTTGCATACATACACACCCGACATGCATCATTCATGTTCCGCCTTTTCTATCAGTTTCGCAAAATACATAGCGTCTTCGGTGCGAAATCTCAGCGTAATGGTATGCATGCCTCTTACCGCTTTTGCGACTCCCATAGAGAAAGGTTTGGCTTCCTCATCAAGCAGAGCATACATATTCTGCAGATTACATTCTGAAAGGTTAATTTTAAATACTGACCGCAACTGTTCCATATTATTTATAATTGTTCAATCGTAATACCTTGATGATTTCCCGGCAGTTCCTCACGCCGAGTTTCGTTTTAATGCGATAGAGCTGCGCTTTGACCGTTTTCTGGTTCTTGGCCAGGACTACAGCGATTTCATCGAAGCTGTACCCGCGCAAGTAAAGATTAACAATCTCTTTTTCGCTTTCGGATAATGGGACAGTAGATTGAGGTTTACAGATAATTCCTTCGTTCTCGCATATGCCACGTAGAGGACACCTGACCTCCTCAAAATTTAGGACTACATTATCAACATCATATGATAGGAAGTCCTGTTCTCCGAAGTTGCACCTCACGAACCTGTCTATCATCTCATACTTTCTGCCACGATACAAGCAGGCTAACCTCGCATATGCTTCCGGGAACCTATCCTTTATCATATCGTGCAGAAAGTCAACTACTTCCGATTCAAACTTTGTCAATCGTTTCGGTTCCGTCCCGTTGCGCCGGAAATACACGTTCCCGTCTGGGCTGCAGTGAAATTCAATTCTTTCCATAGTTCTCTATTTATAACGTCAGTAACCACCATTCTCTCGAGAGTGTTAAGTTCTTGGCCATTATTGCCAAGAAGTTTGTTCCTGGTAGTGTTGACATTCATTCCGTAATGGAATGACAAGTAGTCAAGAAACTTTCCTTTCTCTTTTCTCTCCAGTTTTCTGTAGTAGTCCCCAGGGACTACAAACGACTCTTTCCCGTTAATTTCCTTCATCATATCAAATTTAATCACTAATTTTGACGCAAATATAAACAGAAAAATTAATAACACTGTCATTTGAAAGAGATTTTCCCTGTTATTTGACAGTATTTAACAGTTTGTGTATGAAATACGACTTTGACAAATTAGAAACTGGAAGACTAAGAGAATTGATTGCAAGAGCCAACCTCACCGAAAAGGCTTTTTGCAAGGCTCTATGGGGAGAGCAAACACATCAGGTATTGGTAAACATCGAGAGGCGACCAAACGTAAGAGCAACAACACTGGTAAAAATCGCCACAATACTTAATTGTAGCCTTGACGATTTGTTTCTGCTTAAAGACAGAAATGAGACAGAAAATCCGTCAGTTGTCGGAAACAATAATGTGGTAAACAGCCATTATGTGAACACAGATATTCCGAGTTTAAAGGCGGAAATCAAGGCTTTAAGGATGCTGATAGACGAGAAGAACGCTCGAATTGAAGACTTGAAAAAGGCCAATGATGAAGTAGGGAAACGTCTCGATTTGGTTCTCTCCTTAAAAGACAACGCCAGAAATATATGATATCAAGACAAACAAGTAACATCCTGCCTCCGCAACTAATAACGACATAACAAGTTCTTAAGCAACGAGTTATGTCGTTTTTTTCATTTTAGGCCGAGACAAATCTGGGACATTCTTTTTTCAAGTAGTAAGGCAACCGTATACACAAACATCGCGGATACGCTTACTCACGTCACCTATACATTATAAAATAAAAAAAAGAATGCATACAGAATTATAATCATTATAAAACAAGAATACATACTGGATTATAGACCTAAATGTGGTGGATTTATAACCAAAGAAGCAGAATATTTGAACTTTGTCACCCATAAATAACCATATATGAAATAAAAGGTGTACCTTTGCCCAACGATTCGTGTCTTATCAAGTCAATATAAGACACAACGATAGAGACACAAAGCCATATAAGGAACAGAAAAGTATCGACGACCTACATATACATTTTGCAAAATCCGCAAAAACAGCTTGTCCTACATTTTATCCTTTTAAAAAGAACTGGCTTAGATGCAAAACAAATTTTATGATTGATCTCATGGCGAAAATGGCAATGTCATCACCAGCGATGACCGCCTACAGAGACATAAAGTAGACAAAAGAATATGACGCAGGTATGCTCGCTTCTTTCTTCTACAGCCGACGTAAACGACAAGGATAACAAGAAACGTTTACCAAAGGGCATCAACATAGTTGGGACTGATGGAAACTCGGGCCCAAGAGTGGAAGGAATGCCCGCAAGCGAAAAGGAGGACTCACCATGGGGATACCTTTTCATACAGCATTTTGCCGCCGAGAGTTTCGACAGGAAACTCGAAGTTCTCAGACAATCCGAAGGTTTCGTCCCCCGCTGCTTCATCCACCGGTCCGTCACCTACAAGCGCCGCCCCAACGGCAAGGGAGTGATGAAAGAAGAGAAACCTTCTGTCAGCGGTCTTGTGTTTCTGCAAGGCGAGACAAGAGATCTGCAGACTTTCCTGCAGAACTATTTTCCACAATACCATCTCGTAAACAACTGTGCGACGGGCAGACCCGCCTCCATCCCCCACTCCATCATGATCCCCTTCATGATGGTGATGCAGACGTCACCGGAACGCATCACCTTTCTGCGCGACCATTTTGCAAAATTCAAGAAAGACCACGTCAGGCTTCGTGTTCTCACCGGCCCTTTCAGCGGACAAGAGGGGTATGTGGTGCGCATTATGCGCGACCGCCAGCTTGTGATGGACCTTGGAGGTTATGCCGTAGCTATCAGTAACGTACATAAAGAAGACTTCGAAATAGCGGAATAAGAAACTAAATCAAATATAAATATGCGTGATTTCAAAGACATCAGAGTCGCAGTGGCTGGCACAGGCTATGTGGGACTGAGTATAGCAACATTGCTATCACAACATCATCATGTAACAGCAGTAGATGTAATACCAGAAAAGGTGGAAAAGCTGAACAACAGGATTTCACCTATTCAAGATGACTACATAGAAAAGTATTTGGCAGAAAAGCCGTTGAACCTTGTAGCCACACTTGATGGCAAGTCAGCTTATGCTGATGCCGATTTCGTGGTAATCGCTGCACCTACCAACTATGACCCGGTAAAGAACTACTTCGACACTACTCATGTGGAAGAAGTAATCGACTTGGTATTGGAAGTAAATCCTGATGCCGTTATGGTTATCAAGAGTACTATCCCTGTTGGCTATACCCGTAACCTTTACTTGAAATACGCACAGAAAGGAGTCAAGAAGTTCAACCTCCTCTTCTCCCCTGAGTTCCTGCGTGAAAGCAAGGCTTTGTATGACAACCTCTACCCAAGCCGTATCATCGTAGGCTATCCTAAGATCATCGATAAACCAGAATTCGAAGCTGAGAACAAGGCAATTGAATCAGTAACCGACGTAGAGATGCTGAAAGAAGCTGCCAAGACATTCGCAGCACTTTTGCAGGAAGGAGCAATCAAGGAAAACATCGATACCTTATTTATGGGTATGAAAGAAGCAGAAGCCGTTAAGCTCTTTGCCAACACTTACCTCGCCCTCCGTGTAAGCTACTTCAACGAACTCGATACTTACGCAGAAGTAAAAGGCTTGGATAGCAAGGCGATTATCGAAGGTGTAGGTCTCGACCCTCGTATCGGTACACATTATAACAACCCGTCATTCGGTTACGGCGGTTACTGTTTGCCGAAAGATACCAAGCAGCTCCTTGCCAACTATCAGGATGTTCCTCAGAACATGATGTCCGCTATTGTAGAATCAAACCGCACACGTAAGGATTACATTGCTGATGCTGTTTTGCGCAAAGCCGGTTGGTATGCCTACACCAACAACAACCAGTACGGCCACCCCTTCCCTTCAGGGGAGGGCCAGGGAGAGGCTCCCATTGTCGGCGTTTATCGCTTGACCATGAAGTCGAACAGTGACAACTTCCGCCAGTCGGCTATTCAGGGCATCATGAAGCGTATCAAGGCTAAAGGCGCAGAAGTAATCATTTATGAACCAACCCTTGAAGACGGAACAACATTCTTCGGTAGCAAGGTGGTCAACAACCTTGATGAATTCAAGGCTCAAAGCAAAGCCATTATTGCAAACCGCTTTGATGACTGTCTGAAGGATGTAGAAGAGAAAGTTTATACTAGAGATATATTTCGTAGAGACTAAAGACCATCCAAAGCAAAAGTCTCCCATTAAGGGTGATTAAGAGGGGCCACCCGTTGGCGAAATTAATTTAAGTTGATTCATAGTTGCCCGTAACGCTGATTCCCAGTAAAACCAAGAATTGGTTCTTCGTCAATTTAGGTGGCAAAAAAGCTGCTTATTTATAATTTAAATATTTTATTATCAGTACGTTAATAAACATGGTAAAAGCTGCAGATGTTCGTGTTCTTTAGAAACATGTTTAACAACAAGGCTGAACATGCTATCTTAAGGGCAACACTACTTCATGC
>CAVBFA010000019.1:0-11202 GCA_963594595.1 Oscillibacter sp.
AGAGGAAGTCTTTAAGAGGCTTCCTTTTTTCGTTGTATAAGGTTTGTGCTACGCCACCTCGTATCTTTTCAACTCTTCTGTCCTCGTCACCCATTATTTGTCCTCTTCACCTTATTTGTCCTCTTCACCTTATTTGTCCTCTTCACCTTATTTGTCCTCTTCATCTTATTTGTCCTCTTCATCTTGTCACCTTGTCTACTCGTCAACTTAAACCCTAATATCAAAAAGCATTACCGTTTTACACTCATAATCGGAAATTTTCCATTACCTTTGCAGTCCAGAGAGATTTCTGTTACATAACAACAGGTTTTAAGAAAGCAAAAATGGAATGGATTGAAAGTCTTTTCACGATACACTCTGCCGTGCAGAGCATTGTCGTGCTGTCCCTTATTGTGTCATTAGGACTCGCCCTCGGCAAGATCCACATCAGAGGAATATCCCTTGGTGTGGCATTTGTCTTCTTCATCGGCATCGTTGCCGGTAGTCTGCATCTCTCGGCATCCCCTGAGATGCTGAATTTTGCCGAGACGCTCGGCTTGTCGCTGTTTGTATATGCGCTCGGCCTTCATGTAGGTCCCAACTTCATCGGTATGATGCGTCATGACGGCGTGTCGCTCAATGCGTGGAGTATGGCGCTGATAGCCTTGGGCACGGTGATGGCACTCTCTTTGTGCTTCGTGCTGCCGGTCAGCGTGCCGGATATGGTGGGAATACTCTGTGGAGCCACTACCAACACCCCTGCCTTGGGAGCCGCCCAGCAGGCACTTGCCAATGCACACCTGTCGAGTAGCGGTGCTGCCCTGGGATGCGCCGTTACATATCCCCTCGGTGTGGTGGGAGTGATTTTCGCTATGATACTGCTGCGCAAGTTCTTCGTCACTCCCGACGACTTGCAACCACACAATGCAAATGATGAAGACCAGACCTTTGTCGGTCAGTTCGTGGTGGTAAACCCTGCCATTGCCGGCAAGACGCTGGCTAAGGTGTCGCAGATGACCCACAACCACTTCATCGTGTCTCGCATCTGGCGCGGCGACGACGTCATCGTTCCCAATGCCTCCACTATAATCCAGTCTGGCGACAATGTGCTTGTGGTGACAAGGCGCGACGAGGTGTCTGCCATGGAGGTGCTCTTTGGCAAGAGGGTGGAGAAGAACTGGAACCGCGACCATATCGACTGGAATGCCATTGACTCCTCGGTGGAGAGCCGTGTGGTGGTGATGACACGCACGAAGCTGAACGGCAAGCCCCTCGGTTCGCTCCACATGCGACAGATCTATGGGGTAAACATCAGCCGCGTGATGCGTGGCGACATCAAGCTCCTTGCCACCGACTCCCTGCATCTGCAGTATGGCGACCGCGTCACTATAGTCGGTACGCCAGACAACATCAACCATGCCGCATCGTTCCTCGGCAATGCCATACAGGATCTCAACGAGCCAAACCTCAGTGCCATATTCTTCGGACTGCTGCTTGGACTGGCTGTCGGCATGATACCGTTCTCCATCCCAGGCATGAGCACACCGGTGAAGCTCGGCATTGCCGGAGGTCCGATCATCATGGGAATCATCATCGGAGCGTTAGGCTCGAGGGCGCATTTCATCAGCTACACCACACGTTCGGCATCGCTCATGCTGCGCAAATTCGGACTGTCGCTCTATCTCGCCTGTCTCGGACTTGCTGCCGGCAAGGATTTCTTCGCCACTATAATCCGTCCTGAAGGACTGCTGTGGGTGGGTATAGGATTTCTGCTCACCGTTCTGCCGCTTGTCATCATTGGAGTGGTGGCTCTGAAGACCAAGAAGTTCGACTTCGGCACCATCTGCGGTCTGCTCTGCGGAGCCATGGCAAACCCCATGGCGTTGAGCTATGCCAACGAGACCATCAAGGGTGACAGGGCATCAGTAGCCTACACCTCGGTTTATCCTCTCGGCATGTTCGTCAGGGTAATCATTGCCCAAGTGATAATAATGTTCCTGGTTTAACCCAAAGCGGTCATAAGTCCGTTTATCCCCAATCGGTAATCAGGACTTGCTGGGATTTTGATTTTTCAGAAAAACGGATTTGTCAGGCGGCTTTCCGCTTGTCATACCCAAATATCAAAACCATGGAAGGGAAAGAGAATCATATCGTGCGAATATGAAATCTCTTTCCCTTCTGGCTTTTTTCCGCGACGCCACATCTTATCACTACGATGCGGAATCTTTGCTTTCCCATGATGTCACATCCTTATATCCCTCCCAACTGGCGGTCTGATGACCGTTGGGGTGGTAAAAAAACAATGATGCCGGTTTCCGTTCCTTCTATGTCTTCTTTCTTTAACCCAAATCGCTCATTTGGGCTTGTCAACCGGTGATGCGACATCTTTGCAGCTTGTAGATGCTGTGTCTTTTCAAAGCTCCACAGGTTCGTAATCCAGTCCGAACACGTCTGCCACAGCCTTGAATGTCACCTTGCCGTTCACGATGTTCAGTCCCCTGTATAATGCCGGGTCATCCTTGCATGCCTTCTTCCATCCCTTGTCGGCAAGGGCGATGGCATATCTCAGTGTGGCGTTTGTCAGCGCCATCGTTGAAGTGTTTGGCACCGCTCCCGGAATGTTTGCAACGGCATAGTGCACGATGCCGTCCACGGTGTATACAGGCTCTGAGTGGGTCGTTGGACGGGATGTCTCGAAGCATCCGCCCTGGTCTATTGCCACGTCTACGAGCACCGTTCCCGGCTGCATAATCTTCAGCATGTCTTTTGTTATGAGGTGTGGAGCCTTGTCTCCCGGCACGAGCACGCTGCCCACCACGATGTCTGTGTCTGGCAGCATCATTCTGATGTTATGTTCGGTGGAGTATAGTGTATGTGCGTTTATCGGCAGTTCCATTTCCAGCTGGCGCAGTCTTGGCAGCGAGATATCCGTTATCCATACGTCGGCACCCAGTCCGCATGCCATTCTCGCCGCAGCCTCTCCCACGGTGCCGCCGCCCAGTATCAGCACCTTCGTGCGGTCTACTCCCGGCACGCCGCTGATGAGCTTTCCCTTGCCGCCCTTGGTCTTCTGCAGGTAGTAAGCGCCGTTCAGCGTTGCCATGCGTCCAGCCACCTCGCTCATAGGGATGAGCAGCGGCAGCTGATGGTTGTCGGTTTCCACAGTCTCGTATGCCAGACACACGGCACCGCTCTCTATCATGGCATCGGTGAGTCGGCGGTCGCAAGCGAAGTGGAAGTATGTGAACACCAGCTGGTCCTTCTTTATCAGTTTGTATTCAGCCTCGATAGGTTCCTTCACCTTTATTATCATCTCCGCCTCCTGATACACCGCTTCGATGTCGGGCAGTATGGCAGCTCCCACCTTTTCGTATTGGTCGTCGCTGAATCCGCTGTTCTCTCCAGCTGTGTGCTGCACCATTACCTGATGGCCATGGCGTATCAGTTCTGCTACTCCGGCAGGTGTCATGCCGACTCTGTTCTCGTTGTTCTTGATTTCTTTTGGAATACCGATCTTCATAATGATGTGGTTTTAAGGTTAGACATCGCTTTTCCGCCGTAAATATATGAAAAAATCGGATTACTTGTATTTGCGTAGGTTAAAAAAGTAACATTTTTATATTAAAACTATACGTTTTGATTGGTTGGTTTTGCAAAATGATGCAGTTGTGTAATGTGTTTCTCTATCCTTTGTTCATCTTGATATTCTTGACGCCTTCCTGCCAACTCGTCAACTCGTTTACTTGTCAACTCGTCAACTTGTCAACTCGTTTACTCGTCCACTTGTCCACTCGTCTATACATCCTTCAGCACTTTTTTCCGTTTCCTCATTTTTACCCCCCCCGGCTCGTTTTGTTCAGGTTGAGCGGATGGGTGAACATCATGCGTGTGCCGTTGGTATACGATGTGTCAAGCCATATCTTGCCGCCCATGCTCTCTGTCAGCACCCTGCATAGAGGCAGTCCCAGACCGGTGCCCTGCACGTATTGGTTCAGTTTCACGAACCGTCCGAACACCATTTCTGCCTTGTCCTCAGGTATTCCGCAGCCTGTGTCCGTCACGGCGAACGTGATGTAGTCGGTGTCGTAGTCAGGGCGTATGGTGAGTTTTATGAATCCCTTCTTGGTGTATTTGCTGGCATTCGACAGCAGGTTTATCACCACCTGCTTGAGTCGCATCGGGTCGGTGTATATCATAAGACTCTCGTCGCTGGGGAAATCCTCTATGTATTCCACACCTTCCATCTTGCTGGCGTGTTTCACCGACAGTATGCTTGTACGGCAAAGAGCTATCACGTCGCATTCCTCCGGACAGATATGCAGTTTGCCGGATTCGATCTTCGATATGTCGAGGATGTCGCTAATCAGGTTTAGCAGCATGTCGGAGTTCTCCTTTATCACATGGCAGAACTGCTTCTTCTCCTCCTCCTCGTAGTCGTCCTCTTCAAGAAGATTGGCAAATCCCACTATGGCGTTCAGCGGAGTGCGTAACTCGTGGCTCATGTTGGCGATAAACGAAGTCTTCACGTTGTTTGCTCTTTCTGCTATGTCCTTCGCTCTTTTCAGTTCCTCGCTCTGTATTTCGAGAGCGTCTCTCAGTCTTTTCATCTTCATGAGATAGTATATGGCGAGAGCCAGGGCGATGGCGAGGAATGCGAAAACTGCGAGTGTAGACAATATTATGCTTTTGTTTGCCGAGAAGAAGTGTGTCGCTGTGTTCAGCACCACGGCGTCTTGTGGCAGTTCGGCATCTTCCTTATTGAAGGCTTCGAGCATTTTCTGGTCGAAGGTGTAGGTAGACGGTATGATATGGAAGAGGCTCTCTCTGGTCTTCTTGCCGTAGAGATATTCTATTGCCATGTCGGCAAGCATCTTTCCCTGGGGAGTATATTCCGGTGTGTATCCTCCTATCGCCCAGTTGCCCATTCCCGTTGCCGACAGCGAGAATGCCGGGATATGTGGGTTTGCCTTTCTCAACACGTCGTCGGTGCTTGTCAGACTGTAGTTCTCGCTGCTGTCTATGCGCCATGTGCCGAGCCACAACACGGTGTTCTGCCCGTTGAGATTCTTCAGTTTGTTGCAGATTTCAAACACTGTGTTCCTTCTTCCGTCGAGCAGCAGCAGTTCTATGTCCTTGTGGCGCTCCATGTGTCTTATCACATGGGTCTGCATGGCGAGTCCGCCCAGGGTGAAGTCTGTGATGAGGGCAATCCTCTTTGTGTTGGGAAAAAACTGTCTGGTCAGTTCCAGATTCTTTTCTATGTCGTATTTATAGAATACGCCGCCCACGATGTTGAACCCCTGTATCTCGTCGTAATAAACCGCTTTCGGATGGCATGTCCGTATGTTGCAGTTTTTGTCCTGGCATATCAGCGTGTTGGTGCTCACGATAGCCGGCATCACGGGTGTGCGCCTTGCGATGTCGGAATTCTGCGACAGAAACGACGACCACGCCTCCTGTCCGAGCGGGATGATGAGGTCTGGCGGCGACAGTCTGTGTGCGTTCAGGATGTCGGCCATGCGGTGCTTCCATTCTTGCCCCTCGCTGAGTCCCTTGCAGTTCAGGTTCTCTATGTCGAGTCTGATGTCGTTCTCTCCTTTATTTTTCAGCTCCTGCCAGATGTCGGATAGGGTGGTATACATCCTTTTGGTGTCGGGGTTATACGAGGTTATCACGAGAATCCTCTTGGCTTCTCGTGCGAAAGCGGCGTTGGCATGCGACAATGCCATGACGCACACGGTCAGGACCAGCAGTCCCGTTCTTATGTGTCTCGTTATTCCCCTCATGATGGGCTATCCCAGGATTTTTTCCGCTTGCCGGCGAATCGTGTCGAGCAGTTTGTTCTGCAAGATAGGCTTTTCGATGTAGTCGTTCACCCCCAGGTCATAGCATTCCGCCATGTTCACCTCGTCGGTTATTGCCGATGTCACGATTATCGCCACCTCGTCTTTGCCATGTTTGCTCCTCACGCTGCGTATCACGTCCCATCCGTCAACGCCCGGCATCATGAGGTCAAGGATTATGATGTCCGGGTTGAAGGAATCAATCTTTTTCAGAGCCTCCTCTCCGCTCAGTGCGGTATCGGAGTAGGCATCGAGTTTCTTTTTTATTATGGTAGAGATCAGCGTTACGTTAGTAGGAATGTCGTCAACGATCAGTATCTTGCATCTTTTCATAAATTCATTTTTTCAAGTATTCGTGCAAAGGTAATTCTTTTTTCAATTAAACCCTATTTATATGTAATATTTTTTTTGAAAGCGTTTGCCGTATTTTTTTCTTTTGATGAATTAGTTGACTGCTTACATGGAATTGTTTTTCCTGCACAAAGTGTCAAAGTATCATTTTCAGCCATTGATTTCAGTTTATGTATCTGAAAGAGAGTGCGTTGCGTGAATGATACTTTTCCGTTATCCTTACAAAGAAGTATCACAGAAGTATCATGGAAGTATCATCAGACCATGCTGCTATTGCATTCCTTTCCAGCGGTTTCATTACATGAATGTTTTGGGCACATTCCGGGCAGTATTCGTGCCCACTTGGGGTAACGTGCTTGCCCAACATGGGTAACGTGCTTGCCCAACATGGGCACGCTGCTTGCCCCACTTGGGCACGCTGCTTGCCCCGGATGGGCAGAATTGCTGTCAGACAAGTGCCCAATAAGTTAATGTTGTAATACCCATATTCCTGTTTTTCAGGATTCTGCCAATGCATGCAATTCATGCTATCTGACAATTACTTCCATCAGCAAAACCATCCAGACAATTGGCTGACAGTTGGCTGATAGCCAACCGCCTGTTTGTCAGGATATTACGACAAAAAACCAGATGGTCTGACAGTTTTTTGCAATTTTTGATTTTACTGAGAATTAAGCGATATTTACAACTTTTACTCATATCCGTCAACATAGATTAATTCCGCCAACGGGTATAGCTTGCAAAAGTCTTTCCGGATAGCAATGACTCTTGTTATAACAAAACGTTATGCAGGTATGGACAAAAAAACACGACAGAGCAATATCTTTGCAGTCCGGTCGTTATATATACCAATGAATACGGCGTCTTAGAACTGCCAGTCACAAATGCAGGAAATAGATTGCTATTACAAGAGATGCAGACGCAGAGATTTCTGCCAAAACCCAATAAATGAAAAGATATATGAAGAAGATAATCTTTCTCGACTTTGACGGTGTGCTTAATACCGAGCACAACCAGAACATGCTTCTCTATCATGGAAAAGCCAGGAATGACAAGCATGGTACTCTCTTCGACCCTAAGGCTGTGGCGCAATTAGAGAGAATAATTGCAGAGACCGGAGCCGACGTCGTGATAGAATCGTCGTGGAAATATCTCGGGCTTGAGGCTATGCAGCAGATGTGGAGCGACAGGAAAATGCCCGGCAATGTCATTGATATAACGCCCTCTTCTGCCAGCGACAAATGGCTGACCAATGCCGACCTTGAAGAAGTTGATACCGCAAACGCCCGTTGGAAAGGGGTGGAAATAGCATCATGGACAGCAGACAACATCCATGAGGATGCCCGTTATGTCATCATCGATGACGAATACGTGATACTGGATTCACAGCAGCCACACTTCATCATGACCAATCCCTATGACGGCATTACACCGGAACTTGCCGACGAAGCCATCAGATTACTGAATGGATGAGTCAGGATTCAGTCCTGTTGGCCGATTTTGCTTAAAACAATGCCAGTCATACGTGTTGAAGACTTTTTTATCCGCCTTGTGGCCGGTCTGAAAAGAAGAAATTTTATCGGCAAATGGACTTAATGTGAAAAGAATGTCGTATATTTGCAGTGTGAATATATTGAAAGTATAAGAATATCTGCAATTATCTACTAAGCATAAGAGGAGTCGATGTGACGGCAGTCTTGAATCGGAAAATGCAATTACATTGTGATGGGCGCACTGGGACATCCTCAGGTGCGGTTAAAGGGACGTTTTCGGTAAACCATATTGACGGGGCGAAGCATGCTTTTGTTCTGTCAGGGCGATAAACGCAGAGCTTGGTCATAATGGTAAAGGCAGACAGAAATCCAAAGACAGACTTCCTGTGCTTATATATAAATAGGTATATAATATTAGGTGTTTAATCTGATGCGTAAAAAGTAATTTTGATATTATGATTCAGAATAAAACAAACTTTGGTCGGAAGTTATTCACTATGGTGGCGGCAGTAATGCTGGCATCAGTGGCGGCAATGTCTCTGGTTTGCTGTTCCGAAAAAACACATAAATATAAGATCGGCATCTCCCAATGCTCCGACGACAGCTGGCGCCAGAAGCAGAACAGTGAGTTCCGCTTCATGAGTTATATCAACGACTCCGTGGCGGTGGACATCAAGTCGGCGAAAGACAACAACGCCCAGCAGGCAGCACAGATAGACAGTCTGGTGGACGAAGGCATCGACCTTCTTGTGGTGTGCCCCAACCAGCTCGACGGAGTGACCAAAGCCATTGACCGTGCCTACGACAAAGGAATACCCGTGATATTCTTCGACAGGACGACGAAATCCAACAAATATACCGCCTTTATAGGCTGCGACAACTATCGCATCGGTTTCGACCTCGGTACATACATCGCTAACCAGCTCAATGGCAGCGGTAGGGTGGTGGAGATACGCGGTCTTGAAAACTCCTCGCCGGCAAAAGGCAGACACGAGGGATTCGTGGATGCCCTGAAGAACTATCCCGATGTGAAAATCGTGGCGAGCGAGGCAGCCGACTGGGAGCAGGCAGGAGCCGAAAAGGCAATGGATAAGATACTGTCAAAGACCACCGATTTCGACTATGTATATGCCCATAACGACCGTATGGCGTATGCCGCATTCCTCACCATGCGCCGCCACAACCTCTCGGGAAAGGCGAAATTCGTGGGCGTGGACGGACTGCTCGGCAAAGGCGGAGGAGTGGAGATGGTGAACGAAGGCATTCTCGACGCCTCGTTCCTGAACCCAACGGGAGGAGATGAAGTGATAGACCTCGCGATGAAGATACTCACAGGCAAGGACTTCAACCGCAACAACAGCCTCTCTACTACCATCATCACGAAAAACAATGCCGAACTGACGCTGATGACCGACCTCAACGCCGAGCAGCAGAGAAATATGCTCGAACGCTTGCACAACCAGGTGGACAAATATGAGAATTACAACAGCAGTCAGGAACTCTTCATCTGTCTGCTGGGAGTATTACTTGTGCTCCTCATAGCAGCCGTAGTGATGATGCGGAGGAGCAGTATGGCAAAAGGCAAGCTCGCACAGCAGCTCACCAAACGCAACGAAGAACTGAACAAGCTCAACACAGAAGTGATGGCGCTCACACAGTCGCGTCTCAGATTCTTTACAAACGTGAGCCATGAGCTGCGCACGCCGCTCACGCTCATCGTAGACCCCGTGGAACAACTCTTCAAAGACGAAAAGCTGAGCAAACACGGCAGAAACCTCCTCGTCATCGTGCGCCGCAATGCCAATGCCCTGCGGCAGCTCGTTGACGACATCATGGACTTCAGAAAGATACAGAGCGGCAGCGTGAAACTGCATCTAAGCAATTTCAGTCTGGCAGAAAAGGTGAGACAATGGGTGAGCGACTTCTATCCTACGGTGGAGAAGAAGAACGTGAACCTCGAGATAAACACAGACAAATATACCGACAGCGACTTCGTCGGCGACGAGGAGAAGATAAACCGCATCGTATTCAACCTCGTCAGCAATGCCGTGAAGTTCACTCCTGCCGGAGGAACCGTTATGGTGACGCTGCGCGACATGCCCGACAACAAGGTGCTTGTCAGCGTAAGCGATACCGGAAAGGGAATACCGGAGGAGGACCGCGAAAAAGTTTTTGAACGATTCTTCCAGACCGAAGGCACAGAGGGAGGCACAGGAATAGGACTTGCCATTGTGAAGGCTTACGCCGAACTGCACGGAGGACAAGTGATGGTGAGCAGCCATGAGGGGCAGGGCTCCAACTTCATGGTGTTGATACCGAGAGAACACAGCGACGAGCAGGTGGAAGGCATGGCTTTGGAGAGTTGTGACATGGTCGCAGACGAAGGTGACAATGGCAATCATACGACAACGCCGGCAGACGAAGACGCTGGCGTGAAACACAGTCTGGTGCAGAAGGTGATAGGCGACGACAACAAACCGACGCTGCTCATCGCTGACGACAACAAGGAGATAAGGGATTATATGAAGGCGCTTCTGTCAGACGACTATGTCATCATAGAGGCTGCCGACGGCAACGAGGCTCTCAAGATGGCGAGGACATTCCATCCCGACCTCGTCATCAGCGATGTCATGATGCCGGGAATCGACGGACTGGAACTCTGTGCGGAACTGAAACACAACTCCGCCACCAGTCAGATACCCGTAATCATCGTTTCGGCAAAGGCTCTCGACGAACAGAAGATAGAAGGCTATGAGAACGGTGCCGACTCGTATATCACGAAACCTTTCAGTTCGAAACTCCTGAGAACGCGAATAGAAAACCTGCTGAGCAGCCGCCGGAAGCTCAAGGATTCAATCACGGGCATGCAGGATGTGGCAGAAGACCCGGTAGGCATGTCAAGTTCCGACCAGGAGTTTGTGGAACGTCTGCGTCTCATCATACAGCATAATATGGGCTACAGCGAGTTTGGCGTTGAGGCTATAGGCAGGGAGATGGGACTCAGCAGAGTGCAGCTCTACCGCAAGGTGAAGGCTGTAATGGGAATCTCCGTAGTAGACCTGCTGCGCAAATCGCGTCTGCAGAGAGCGAAGTCGCAGCTGGAGCATACCGACAAGGGTATAGCCGAAATCGCATACGAGGTAGGTTTCTCTTCACCGTCATATTTCACCAAATGTTTCAAGGACGAGTATGGCATGCAGCCGAGCGATGTAAGGAGCGGCAGATGATATGCCGGCGCTACCGTCCCCTGATCCTTGTCTTGTTGCGTCGTTGTGTCTATCCGTTTTTTTCCTATTCGGCTTAGAACTTGCCGGACAGGAAATGCTTTAAACCACAATCGGTCATAAGACCGTCTAATCTGGTCTTCCTATTGTAATTTTTGGTTTGCAGTGTCACAAAACGCTGCTGCTTGTCTCATTTCGGCATATATTTGAATCAATAGTTGATTGTTCTTGCGTCGTGAGCTTTTTTAAGTGAAAAACTGTATTTCTGAATATTTCATCATAAAAAGGCTTCGGAAAATTACTTTTTATAGT
>CAVBFA010000019.1:11212-31713 GCA_963594595.1 Oscillibacter sp.
GATACTATGAACGATTTTTATTATTATATGAAACAAATTTTATACCGCTTGGAAGGCTCTTGTGATAACTTTGCAAGCGGAAATAAATATTGTAGATATTGGGAGCGGCAATCTGAGAAGACGCAACGCTCAGAAAAGACTCATTGGCAATCATATTCTATATGATGTAAGCCATATCGCTTTTATTCTCTATCCAATTTGATGAGGATATAAAACGGTCAACCAGTGAGTCTTTTTCAAAAAGGTAACACCGCTATCCGCAACAATGATAATGCGAAGATGGCATTAATGCGGCAGGCGACAAAGATATATAATAGGTTTAGTTTAGTGTTGATGATGTGATTATCATCAGAAGATTGGTAAAAAGGGTAATTTTCAATAGGTAGTAAGACAAATCAAAACCAATTTCTTTGGATGGTCCCTTGGCATAGAGAGCTTGCTGAGGGACTATCCCTTTTTTATGCTTTACAGTGTATGACGATTGTGCTTTTTTTTAACTTCCGTCATTGGTGCATGGCGATTTTCCGATTATTATCACTACCTTCGCAGTTGTAAACGAAAAGAATGATAGATGTTCTTGCCTTATTCTATTAAAATGGTATGGCTATGCCATGGCAGGAAGGGTTTTTATAGACGTTAAGACAACTAAAATACACGACATTAAAACAACTAAAATACATACGGCTAAATATAAATTCGTTATGAGAAAACTATTCAGAAAGCAGATACTTCTGCTCACAGTGCTTGCAGTCTTCTTCGGATGCTCCGCCAATGGCGGTTCGAAAGACATTGTCAAGGGATTGATTGACGTTGCCACAAAGAGCGGTGTGGCACAAGATAAAGCAGGGGCGTCGGCTGTAGAGGCTGCGGCAACTGTAGACCCGGACGGGTTGGAGATACCGGCTCCGCTGAAGGGAGTGAAAGAGCAGATACTCAGTCGAAGAGGATATACCGTGTCGTATAACGCCGATACGAAAATCCCTAACTGGGTGGCATGGCGTCTCGACGCCAGCAGACTGGATGGAGATGCCAAGCGTCCGCGCAAGGCGTTTCATGAAGACGAAGACGTGGCAGAACCGAGAGCTACAGACTGGGACTACTACAGTTCTGGCTACGACCGCGGACACATGTGTCCGGCAGGCGACAACAAATGGGACAAGGAGGCGATGTGGGAGTCGTTCCTGTTCACCAACATCTGTCCGCAGAATCCCAGTCTGAACCGTGGCGACTGGAACGAGATGGAGAACGCCTGCCGCCGTTGGGCACAGCAATACGGCAAGGTGTACGTGGTGTGCGGTCCGATTCTATATAAAGGCAAGCACAAGACCATCGGCAAGAACAAGGTTGTGGTGCCTGAAGCATTCTTCAAGGTGGTGCTCTGTATGGAAGGCACTCCGAAGGCAATCGGTTTCATATACAAGAACGAGGATGGCAACCGTCCGAAAGGCGACTATGTGAACAGCGTAGACGAAGTGGAGCGCATCACAGGCATCGACTTCTTCCCGTTGCTTCCCGACCATGTGGAGAAGAAAGTGGAGAAAACCGCAAGTCCCGAAGATTGGGGAATCTGATGCAAGAGTGCTGATCCGTCAATCCCGAACAAATCCCAGTAGCCCAAATCGATCTTCAAAGCAGTGGAAAATGCTTGTTTCCACCTTGCTGTTGACCGATTTGGGTTAAAACATATTAATATATAGCGTGATTTCTTCAAGAAATCAGATAGTTTTGCTAATTTTGCACTCTAATAATATTATAATAGGTATATTCCGCATGTCAGCTACGTGCAACAGGTAAAACAAGAAGCAGTCATACGATATTCCTTGACGGAAGCCTTGACGCTGACAGAAACGTTGCCATCCATACGGGGTGGTCAGATGACATTGAGATGGTCTGATTCCATTCCTGCGGGATGGTCTGACGAGAAGTCTTTGTGTGCGGAATGAACATTTTAAAGGCTGAAAAGCGTGAAAATAATAGAAGTGGTTCGTGCCCTTGAGCGTTTCGCGCCTCTGCCCTTGCAGGAGAGCTTTGATAATGCCGGCCTGCAGGTTGGATTGACAGAGGCGGAAGTTTCAGGGGCATTATTGTGTCTTGACGTGACGAGCAGCATCGTTGACGAGGCGATAGAAAAGGGGTGCAACCTCATTGTGTCGCATCATCCGCTCATCTTCCGTCCGCTGAAAAGAGTGGTGGGAGCTGACGACGTGCAGAGGGCAGTGGCAAAGGCTATCAAGCACGACATAACTATCCTCTCCATGCACACCAACATGGACAATGCCCAGGGAGGCGTCAACTTCAAGATGGCAGAGAAGATGCAGCTCACCGGGGTGAAGTTCTTCACCGAGAAACAGGTGGATGGCATCACATGCGGCAGCGGAGTGATGGGAGAGTTGCCGGGCGCAATGGCGGCAGACGATTTCATCATGATGCTCAAACGGGAGTTCGATGTGGAGTGCGTGCAGTGCAACCAGCTGCTGCGGCGCCCCATCCGCACGGTAGCCATCTGCGGAGGAGCAGGATCGTTCCTCCTGCCTGAAGCGATAGCCGCCGGTGCCGACGCCTTCGTGACGGGAGAGATGCACTATCATGATTATTTCGCTCATGAGCAGGAAATTCAGATTGCCGTAATAGGCCACTATCAGAGCGAACAATATACATACGAAATATTTAAATCAATAATCGAGGAGCAGTGTGAAGGAGTGAGATGCGTTGTCACAAGCCAGAACACCAATCCTATAATTTATTTGTAAAAGCAATATGGCTAAAAAAGATCCTACAGATTTGACAGTAGAAGAGAAGTTGGAGACTCTTTACAAGTTGCAGACCACATTGTCGGCCATCGACGAGAAGAGAGCCCTCAGAGGAGAGCTGCCTCTCGAGGTGCAAGACCTTGAGGACGAGATTGCCGGTCTTACCACCCGTGTGGAGAAGATCAAGGACGAGATTGAAGACTTCCAGCAGGCTGTCACCCAGAAGAAGGCTGAGATCGCCGCTGCGCAGATAAGCGTGAAGAAATACAACGAACAGCTCGACGACGTGCAGAACAACCGTGAGTATGACACGCTGAAGAAGGAGATTGAGTTCCAGACGCTTGAAATAGAGCTTTGCAACAAGAAGATACGCGAGGCTGCCACCAAGGTGGAGGAGCGCAAGAGCGACCTGAAGCGTGCAGAGGAGCAGATCGAAGACCGCAAGCAGGCTCTCGAAGAAAAGAAGAACGAGCTCGACGAGATTGTAGAGGAGACACGTGCCGAAGAGGAACGCCTCAGAGACAAAGCCAAGGATCTGGAGATGAAGGTGGAGCCACGTCTGCTCACAAGCTTCAAGCGTATCCGCAAGAACGCCCGCAACGGCCTCGGCATCGTTTACGTGCAGCGTGACGCATGTGGCGGTTGCTTCAACAAGATTCCGCCTCAGAGACAGCTCGACATCAAGATGCACAAGAAGATCATCGTTTGCGAATACTGCGGACGTATCATGATTGACCCTGAACTTGCCGGAGTGAAGACTGTGGCAGAGGAGGAGAAGCCGAAGCGCAAGCGCGCAATCCGCAAGCGCACAGTGGTGAAGAAGGAAATGATCGGTGTGCCTGAGGACAGACTGTCGTAAAGATATCGGTTGACGGGCTGACAAATGTATGGATTGAAGAGGGGAAATCCCGGAGGTTCATGAATTTGTCAGCTCGTCAGTTCATATCATCAACTATTGACTATTTACTATTGACGTGCGACTCGTCAACTCGTCAACTCGTTTACTCGTCAACTTGTTTACTTGTTAACTTGTTTTCTCGTCCCCCCGTCCCCCCGTCAATTTGTACCCAACAAACATAAATATACAAACATACTACTAACTTATGGACAATATTCAAAAGAAGCAAGCGCCTAACTATACGTTTGCGCTTATCGTGATGTTTGCCGTGATGTTTCTTATCGGCTTTATCACAACAATGAACAATTCGATGATTGAGTTCTGTAAAGAGGCTTTCGGACTGAAAGACTCTCAGGGCCAGTTGGTAAACACTGCATTCTATGGAGCCTACGCTCTCTCCATTCCGCTTGGAATGATGATGAACAAGATTGGATACAAGAAGACCCTGCTGCTCGGTCTCGCCGTTGTGGGCATCGGATTTGTAATCAACTACTTGGGCATTTCGTCGCTGCTCGGTATGGAGACATCGGTGATATATTCAGTGTTCCTCGGCAGCATGTTCATCGTGGCTCTCGGTATCGTGATGCTGCAGCTCGTGGCAAATCCATACGTCATGGTGCTCGGTTCACCGGAAAAGGGAGCTTTCCGCATGACATTGTCTAATGCTCTCAACTCCGCTGCCACTACTGTGGCACCGGTATTCATCACCTACGTTATCATCGCCGGCAAGGCAAAAACCCCCGATGCTGTGCCTGGACCATATCTCGGACTCGGCATCTTCACTCTCATCCTGTGTGTAGTGCTCTTCTTCATGAAGTTGCCAAACATCAATGAGGAGCAGCAGGCAGAAGAGGAGAGCGGTGAGCGCAAGGAGTATAAGAGCAGCGTGTTCAGTTATGCTCACGTTTGGTTCGGTATGCTCGGCATTTTCTTCTATATGGGTATCGAGCTCGGCGTGCCGTCCATGTTGCCTGCTTATTTCAAGAGCAATCCGGCATTGGCAGCCTACGGCACAGCGACAGACTTTCTGCCTTATTATTGGGGCGGAATGATGGTCGGCAGGTTCGTGGGAGCTGCTATTCTCAATAAGTTCAAACCGCGTCGTATCCTCTCCATTTGCCTTTGCTGCGGAGCTTTGTGTGTGGCAGCTTCGTTCTTCCTCACCGGCATCGCTTCTGTATGGGCAATGCTTGCCGCAGGACTGTTCCATTCTGTGATGTGGCCCCTGGTGTTCAACCTCGGTCTGCAGGAACTCGGTCCGCATACGAAGAAGGCATCCGGTATCATCAACCTTGGTGTTGTCGGTGGTGCCACTCTCCCGTTGCTTATGGGATGGATCGTTGACAACCCGGCACTCGGCGTTGGCTATGCTGTGGCAATGATGTTCATCTATTATGTATACGTGTTCTGGTTCTGCAACTTCGGCAGCAAAATCGGACTGAGCAAGAAATAACCCCCAAACGGTTAGATTTTTTATAAAAAAGAAGACGAGTAGGCTGGTGTTAATCCTTGTCTACTCGTCTTCTTTTGTGTACGCCAAACTGCCTGATTAACGTTTGGTGATAATTGCAATACAGATAATGTCTGCCGACATCAGCCTCATCTCTTTCTATCCCGTAGGAAAACCCATCCTAACCTTCCCAAAGGGAAGGAACAAGTTACTCAGAATATTAACATCAGCCCCCACCTAACCTCCCCCGTAGGGGAGGAATAGTTACTATTACCATTGATAAACGATTGATAATCAATTAATTATAAACGACTATCAGACAACTACAAACGACTATCATGCAGCCAATGCTATCTGTCCCTCCCCTACGGGGGAGGTTAGGTGGGGGCTGCAGTCAGCAGGATTCATTGCTTGGCGATCATAATCAAGCATAGAACATCGGTCCCCCTCTCGTTCTATCCCGTCAGAACGTAGCTCTAATCAATAAACCTCTTTGTTATGTCGCCGTATTCGTCAATGCGGCGGTCGCGCAGGAATGGCCACCAACGGCGTACCTGCTCACTGTGGCTGAGGTCGATGTCGAGAACGAGACTCTCCTCATCGTCGTCAGAAGCCTGATAGAAGAGTTCGCCCTGCGGACCGGCAACGAACGAACTGCCCCAGAACTGTATTCCCTTTGTCTGTCCCGACGGGTCTGGCTCAAAGCCAACGCGGTTTACTGTCACTACCGGCAGTCCGTTAGCCACGGCATGTCCTCGCTGCACCGTTGTCCACGCCGTGCGCTGGCGCTGTTGCTCCTCTGGCGTGTCGCTCGTTTCATATCCGATGGCGGTAGGGTAGATGAGCAGATCAGCTCCCTGGAGCGCCATCAGACGTGCTGCCTCAGGATACCACTGGTCCCAGCAAACGAGCACTCCGAGTTTTCCCACAGAAGTCTGTATCGGATGGAATCCCTGGTCGCCGGGAGTGAAATAGAATTTCTCGTAGTATGCCGGATCGTCAGGGATGTGCATCTTGCGGTATTTGCCCGCTATCGTACCGTCTTTCTCTATCACCACGGCGGTGTTGTGGTATAGACCTGCTGCTCTCTTTTCGAAGAGCGATATCACCATCACCACTCCCAGGCGGCGCGCCAGTTCACCGAAGAAGTCGGTAGACGGTCCGGGTATTGTCTCTGCGAGGTCGAAGTTGTTCACATCTTCCACCTGACAGAAATACAGGGAGTTGTGCAGCTCAGAGAGGATAATCAGTTCGGCGCCACGTCTGGCGAGGTCTGTCACGTTCTCCTCTATGGCTTTCATATTTTCAATGATGTCTGCAGTCTTCTTCTGCTGCAGAATTCCTATTCTTAGTTGGCTCATATTGTTATTTTGTATTTAGTTATCTTTTTTGTTGCCTTGTATATCCAGGGACTTTCAGAGGCATGCAAACCATCTTGTTGCTTTGCATATACAAGTACTTTCAGAGGCATGCAAACCATTCCTCCCCTACGGGGGAGGACAGGTGGGGGCTGCTGTCATCGGTATACATTGCCTGGCAATCATTATCAGCCCCCTCTCGTTCTCCCCCGTAGGGGAGATGCAGATTACTCCGCTTGCCGTCTTTCCCTCTGAGTTTGCTCCGCTTGCATTTTCCTTTGCAGCCTTAACCGGTCATTACTATCTGTCCCTCCCCTACGGGGGAGGTTAGGTGGGGGCTGCAGTCAGCGGTATAACATGACTTGGTTTCGTCAGTCAGAGACTCTTTCCCTGTCTATCTGAAATACTGCATTGAGCAGCAGTGCAGCGAACCATGCTGTCTCACCACCACGCTGCTGTCTATGCCAATCAGTTCCCTGTCGGGGAAAGCCTCTGCTATGACGCGTCGTGCCTCCTCGTCGTTCTCTGGTTGGTTGTATGTAGGATAAATCACGGCATCGTTTATGATGATGAAGTTGGCGTATGTGGCAGGCAGTCGTTCACCGTCCTCATACATCGCCTCCGGCATCGGCAGCTTCAGCAGACGGTATGGTCTGCCGTCGTCGGTGCGCAGCGTGGTGAGCTGCTCCTCCATGCGGTGCAGTTCGTCGTATTGCTCATCCTCCTTGTCGTCGCATCCCACATACACCAGCGTGTCGTCGGGTGCCGTGCGCACCAGCGTGTCGATATGTCCGTCGGTGTCGTCGCCAGTTAGCTGTCCGTAGTCTATCCATACTATGCGGTCGGCACGTAGCGACTCCTTCAGCCGTTCCTCTATCTCCTGTCGCGAGAGAGGCTGGTTGCGGTGGGGAGCCAGCAGACAGCAGCTCGTAGTGAACACCGTTCCCTTGCCGTCGCTCTCTATCGATCCTCCTTCGAGTACGAAGTCGTTGTGGTCTTCATACCGTCCTTCCACGATGCCGTTCTCATACAGACTGCGGTTGATGGCATTGTCGAGGGCAGCTTCGAATTTCTCGCCCCATCCGTTGAAGCGGAAGTCGAGCAGCGTGAGAGGGCTGTCATCAGCATTCCTCTCCTTCAGCGAGATGAAGGCGTGGTCTCTTGCCCAGGTGTCGTTGGTAGCACACTGGTGCAGCGTCACCTTTTTCATCTGCTCTTCAGAAAGTCTGCCGCGTAGCATCCTCTCCACCTCCTTTGTGTCGGGCGCCACGATAATCAGCGGTTCATATCTTGTTATGGCATCCGCCATCTCCACATACGTGTTGTTTATCTCGTCGAGACAATAGTTCCAGTCCGTGTCCTTATGCGGCCACGTCAGTTGCAGTGCCCTTTGTCTTTCCCATTCAGCGGGCAGGTATAGGTTGTTCATGCAATGATGTTTTTTTCCTGTTTTTATATGGGTTAATAATTATCCAATATCTGTTTGCGCTTCTGTTTCTTCACCTCCTTCTTGTGCTCAATGCTTCGCGATATAGGGTTGGTGATGAGTTTCAGCAGTCCGAGAATGTCGAAACCGTTCGTCGGTTTTATGCCAAGTAGCTGTTTGTCGATTGTCGTCATTTTCGTGAAATCTCTTATTTTTCCCCTCTTGCCGTATACCACCACTTCGTTGAGCATCCTTGCCGATGGCAGCATAAACACCGTGTCGGTCATCTCCTTGTGGTTCAACACCCTCTTTTCGAAGTTCGGATGATAGAATGCCACAGTCTGGAAATTCTCCGGCAGTTGGAATGTACCGTCCCATGGAGTCTTTATGGTACTGTCGTTGTCGCATCTCACGAACACGTTTCTCAGCGGTTGTTTCGTAGAGGCGTCTATTACGATACCCTTCCGTTGTGCCGAGGCATGACAGATGATGGTCAGCATCCATAAGGTCGTTATCCCTTTTGCCACCGCCATGCCGTGTTCAGACTCAATGTTTCGTAATCCGCTCATATCACTATCAGGTTCAGAAAAGTTGTCTACAAAGATAATGCAAACCGAGTGCAAAATGAAATAAATTATTTTATTTCTTTTGCCGAGGTGCCGCTTATCTTATATAAAGATAATGCAAACCGAGTGCAAAATGAAATAAATGGATTTATTTCTTTTGCCGAGGTGCCGCTTATCTTATACAAAGATAATGCAAACCGAATGCAAAATGAAATAAATGGATTTATTTCTTTTGCTGAGGTTATACAAAGGTAATGACATTTCTCTATCCCTCGGCAATCCCACACCAAAGTTTTAAGCAATATTTTGGCATTTTATATCATATTATTGCTGTCCGGTAAACTCAAGCAAGCAGCTGTAAAAAATACATTGAACGACATGATGACCGTTTGGGGATAAAATACCCCAAACCAGCTGTTGCTGCTGATTTGGGGTGAATAAGTATAAAGTTATTTTATGAAAAGGCGGCAATACTTGCTACTATTGCCAAAATCACTTCACTACCTTCTTGCCGTTCACGATGTATATTCCAGACGGAAGACCTTGGGTTGCCTCGCCGGCAGAAACATTACCGGTGAAGGATCGCAGCGTGCGGCCGTCGAGAGAGACAACGGTGGTATGCTTGGCTATAGGCATGAAGGCAGTTGACGGAACCGCGATGCCGGAATACTGGGATGTCACGTCGGCAACCTTGTAGTGGCCGTTGCTGTCTTTCTCTGTCGTTATTTCAAGATAAGTGGTGGCATTGATGTTCTGGATGTTCTCAGTCTGAGACTTGCCGTCGTTGGTGCTGAACACGAAATTCACGTAGTCGTCTTTGCTGTTCATGGTGTAGCCCAGTGAATACCATGTCTTTCCATTCTCCGTCACCGTTGTCGTCACTTTGTCGCCAGGCCATTTCTTTGCCGTTGGGTTGTGGCTGCCGTCGCCGCCCCACGACCATACGTTCATCGCTGTCCAGCCCACTTGGTCGGCATTCACATTCACCGTTATGGCATAAGGCGAGAAGGCCTTGATGGAATAATGGCGCTCCGTGATTCCCGTCACGTTGCCGTCGATGAGCAGTCCTGCCTTGAGAGTGACGTCGCCCTCAGGCAATGCCACCTCATATCCGCTTTCAGCCACGCTGCTGTTGGCAGTGGGAGCAGTACCGTCGAGAGTGTATACAATCTTTGCGTTGTCGTTTGTAGAAATGGCGCGCAGCAAAGCCTTCGGCGCGTCATGATATTCTCCCGATGGCAGGTCTATCCATGCCGTCTCTCTGTTTCTCTCCAGAAAGTAGCGGTAGTGGTATCCCTCTGTGGCGAGCGCCCATGTAGTGTTGTCGGCGGTATAGCTGTTAGCCGATGTTCCCACGGCAACATGAAGTCGTCCGTTAGTGCCTGTGGTAGTGAACACATAGCGTGCCACGGTGCTTGCGTTGCGGTTCCATGCGCTCTGGTTCGTGATGCCCGTGAGGTTGCGCAGCAGAATCATGTTCTTTATCTCCCGTTTGTGGTCAATCCAGTGCTTCATGAACACACACGGTGTTCCCGGCATGGCGAGGATATAGGCGTTGGCAGCGAGGGTGTCCTTCTTGATAGGGTCTTGCTGCTCCGACTCAGACCGCTTCTCCGTGTCGTGGTTTTCAACGAATGTCACGGCATAGCGGCAGTAGTCGCCATCCGTGGCAAGTCCACCATTGTCGAGCTTCGTCCAGTTGCTGTATGCCGTGGCGTCGCGAACGGCATATCGGGTGGGGAAGTCGAATGCCGCACTCTGTATCGCACCATCCTGGGTGGTGCCGTTTATCCAGTTTACCACCTTCTGCTTGTTGCCGTCGAAATATTCGCCTACCGAGAATGCAGGCTTTGCCGCAGTGTTGTAGATACCGGTGAATTTGGCGTCGTAGCCCTTCACCATATCGTAGCGCACTCCTGAATACCCCAGGTCGTTGAGAAGAAAGTCGAGATAAGCCTTGACGTTGTTCTGCACGTTGCTGCTGTTGTGGTCGAGGTCTCTGGCGAAGTCAGCACCCTCTCCCGTATCGTAGTTCTCACTCAGATTGTAGCCGTTCTCCTTAGCCCAAGTAGCGGTCTTTCCGCCGCAGTCGTCCTTGCAGATGTCAGTAGACAGCAGCTGGTATGTCACTCCCTTGTAGGTCTCCTTCGGGAAATCAACCCAGCTTGTGAGCGTCTTCCTGTGGTTTATCACCACATCGGCGATGGTGCCCAGTCCTTTCTGTTTGAAGGTGGATATCATGGAGCGCAGTTCCTCTTCAGAACCGAATGCGCTCTTGTAGTTGTCAAACCAATATAGGTCGTCGTAGCCCATCGATTCCCCTCCGCAGTTGCCGCTTTGCGGAATCCAAATCAGGTTGAAATACTGAGACAGTTCGTTGGCTTGTGTCTCGAGCTTTTTCCAGTTTGAGGCGTCGTAGCTGTTCCAGTAGAATCCCTGGAGCATCACGCCTTGATGATTTGTAGGCCATCCCTGTGCCATGAGCATGGATGGGCATGCTATTGCGGCGATGGCAGTAATTAGTTTCTTGTTCATATGGAATTGTTTTTTATTTGACGAGTTCGTAAATGATTATATTTGACGTGTTTACAAATAAGCAGATTGACGAGGGAATCTGTTCATACCTTCCCCAATGTGAGGAACACAGTATTGTCTTGTGCAGACAAATACTGACAGGTAATGGAAACTTCCCTCGTCAATCAGTTATTATTTATTCTCAAACTCCAGTATCATGGTGCCACGTGGTGAGAGCGTTACATCCTTGGTGATGTCAATCTTTCTGTTTGTCAGGATGTTTGTGGCAAACTGGGCGTCGTTTATCAATTCAGCATAACGCTCCACATGGAGTTTCTTTTCATGGCTCGTGCCGTTTACCACGGTCATCACCACCTTGTTGCCCAATGTGCGGGCAATGACATAGATGCCGTCGTATGGGATGAACTGCGTCTGTTTGCCCTTTGTTATCACCTCGTTGCCGTTGCGCCAGTGTAGCAGACGACTTGTCCAGTTGAGCATTGCGTTCTCCTCCTTTGTGAGTCCCTCCTTGGTGAAGGCATTGCGCTTGTCGCCGGCAAAGCCGCCAGGGAAGTCGCGGCGCACGTTGCCGTCGGTCACCTTCTTCGTGCCGTTCATCAGCACCTCCGTACCGTAGTAAAGCTGCGGTATGCGGTTGATGGTGAGCAGCAGGGCGAGAGCCTGTTTCAGTTTCAGAGTGTCCTGTCCCTCTCCGAGGAATCTGTCGGTGTCGTGGTTCTCGATGAATGCCATCACGTGCGACGGGTCATTGTAGAGATAGTCGTAGCAAAGCGAGTTGTAGATGCGGTTGAAACCGTTCCACCATCCGTCAGTCTCCTCGTCTTTGGCAAGATTCAGTCTGTCGAAGAAGCTGAAGTCCATCACCGTCTTCAGATTAGAGTTGATGTCGCTGAGTTTCGAGTCCTTCTGCCATGCCGCGGTGTATGCCGGTTCTGTCACCCATGTCTCTCCCACGGTGTTGAAGTTAGGATATTCCTCGTTGAGCACCTCCATCCATTTTGCCATAGCCTTGCGGTCGGCATATGGGTAGGTATCCATTCTGATACCGTCGATACCCACAGTCTCAATCCACCATTCGCTGTTCTGGATGAGGTAAGTGATTACGTGGCTGTTGCGCTGGTTGAGGTCGGGCATCGTAGGCACGAACCATCCGTCTACGGTCTCCTTCATGTCCACCTGGCTGGCGTATGGGTCGAGCACAGGTGTCAGTTTATAGCTGGTCTGCAGGTATTTGTCGTTCACCTGAGCCGCACCGTCTATAGTCTTCGTTTTCTTGTTGTTTGCCTGATTTTCAGGACTCAGCCATTCAGGATAGTTGAACCAGTCGGCAGACGGCATGTCCATCACCCAGGGATGCTCGAATCCGCAGTGGTTGAAAATCATGTCCATCACCACCTTCAGTCCCTTCTTATGAGCGTCGGCAACGAGCCTGCGGTAGTCTTCGTTGGTTCCGAACCGTGGGTCCACCTTATAGTAGTCTGTCGTGGCATATCCGTGGTATGTGCTCTGTTTGCCGTGGTCGGGAGAGTTGTTTTCAAGCACCGGAGTGAACCACAGTGCCGTTACTCCCAGCTGGTTGAAATAGTCAAGGTGCTGGCGAATACCCTCCAGGTCGCCGCCATGACGGAGGCTCGGTTCGTTGCGGTTGATGGAGTAGGGATTCATGCCCTTTATGTTGCTGTTGTCTTTACCGCTGCTTGCGAAGCGGTCGGGCATGAGCATATATAGCACGTCGGCATTAGAGAAGCCCTTGTGGTCTTCACCCTTCTGCATCCTCTCGTTGAGCGAATATTTCACGGTCTGCGCCTTGCCTTTGGCAGTCTGGAACTTCAGGTTCATCACTCCCGCCTTGGCGTCCTTCACGTTCATATAGATTAGGAGATAGTTAGGGCTGTCGAGACGAACCAGACTGTCGATACGTACACCGGGATAGTCGGTGGATACGTTGGCAGATCTCACGTCCTTGCCGTATACCATCAGTTGCACCTGTGGGTTCTTCATTCCCACGAACCAGTTTGTCGGTTCAATTCTGTCTATTTTTGAAGCCGCACTCATTGTTAATGTTGTGCCCAGCAATAGGGCTGCTATTATCTTTTTCATTAGTTTGTTTTTTTTAGTTGACGAGTTGACAAGTAAACAAGTTGACAAGTATACAAGTTGACGAGTAAACGAGTTTATAAGTAAACAGGGTTACAAATATATCCTACTGTCTGTAAATCACCATTGCCTGTTGTCCACCCACGGTAGCTTTCTGACCGGTTATGCTGCCAAGTCCGTTTACGTCCACCTTTCCGTTGTCTACTACCACGGTGTATTCCCCTTCAGGCACGTTGATGTCTGTCGGCTGCTTGTTGGCGTTCAGAATCACTATGATGTTGCGCCATGAGTCGCCACCGGCATTGTCGTTGAGGCTGAATGCCACCACTCCCTTGGGAGCATCGAGAAACGAGAGATGCTTTCTCACGAGATCGGCATTGGCAAGTCTGAAAGCCGGATGGCTCTTGCGTAGAGCTATCAAGCCGCTGTAATAGTCGAACACCTGCGGGTATCGCTTCAGATTGTTCCAGTCGAGGTGGTTGATGCTGTCAGGCGACTTGAAACTGTTGTGTACCCCTTTCTTGTCGCGCAGCATCTCTTCACCGCAAAGGATGAACGGCACACCCTGAGAGGTGAGCACCGCAGTCTGAGCCAAGAGGTCCAGACGGATAAGCTCATCTTCCGTTATTCCCGGTATGCTCGATCTCAGTCGGTCGGTGAGACACATGTCGTCGTGGCAGCTCACGTAGCTTACCATCTGAGTGGGGGAGTTTGTCCATGCCTCCTTGCTGTAGTTCACACGTGTCATGTCAATTTGCGGATGACTGATAGCTCCCACGATGCCAAACTTGATGCTCTCCTCCATATCAGGCATTCCGGCGAGGAATCCACCCTTATGGTCGTCGCTGAACGGACCGCGCAGTGCATCCCTCATATCGTCGCAGAAAGCACCGATGCCGTTCAGCTGACGTGTGTTCGCCTTCATCGCCAGTTTGTCGGTAGGGTAGGCACAGCTGCCGGCACTCCATCCCTCACCATATATATATATGCTTGGGTCTATCTGGTCTACGGCAGCACGGATGTCGTTCATCGTCACGATGTCGTGGACACCCATGAGGTCGAATCTGAAACCGTCGATATGGTATTCGTTCACCCAATATTTCACGCTCTCCAGCATATACTCCCTCATGAGCGCCTTTTCAGATGCCGTCTCGTTGCCGCAGCCCGAACCGTCGGAATACTTTCCGTCAGCCGTCTTGCGATAGTAGTAGTCTGGATTGACGCGCTGGAAGTTGCTGTTCTTGATATCGAACGTGTGGTTGTATACCACGTCGAGTATCACTCTGATGCCAGCTCTGTGTAATGCCTGCACCATCTGTTTGAACTCCTTGATTCTCACCGTAGGTGAATACGGGTCGGTGGAATAGCTGCCCTCAGGCACGTTGTAGTTCTTCGGGTCGTAGCCCCAGTTGTATTGCGGTTCGTCGAGTCGTGTCTCGTCCACTGAGGCATAGTCGAATGAAGGCAGGATATGGATGGCGTTCACACCGAGTCTCTTCAGATATTCTATCGCTTTAGGGTCGGTGAGCGCCAAGAACTTACCTTTGTTGCCGAGTCCCGACGACGGGTCGATGGAGAAGTCCCTGTGGTGCAGCTCGTATATCACAAGGTCTGCCGGCGACGCCAATGCCGGTCGTCTGTCTTCGTTCCATCCGGCAGGGTCGGTAGACGGCATGTTTACCACGGCGCCACGGTTCCCGTTCACTCCTACAGCCTTGGCGAAGAGTCCAGGACACTCACCGTTGCCGGTGTCGAAGGTATAGAACAATCCGTTCAGATTGCCCTTCACTACAGCCTCCCAGACGCCATCGCCCTTGCTCTTCATCTTCACAGTCTTTATGGGCTTTCCGCCTTCTCCATCCTTGTAGATGCGCAGAGTGGTCTTGGAGGGCGAGTTGAGTCTGAACACTGTCTTGTCGGCAGTGAACGACATCTCGTTGAATATCCCCTGAGCCGACATCGGCAGAGAGAGGAACCCCATAATGCAGCCCGTCATAGCAGTTCTTATATTAACCATACTTCTCGTTCTTTCGTTATTTCTTAGCCATAATAGACACAGCGAATCCGCCACCTCTGGCTTCTCTGATCTTCAACACGTCGCCACGTTTCACCGTGCGCTTGGTGATGCGGTAAGCCTTCGGGTTCTTCTCATAGTCTGCGTCGGCAGCATCCTGATAGATGGTGCATTCGTATTTCTTTCCTTTGTCCAGGAAGTCGAGCTTCACCACGGCGTTGCGCGCCTCTTCGCCAGTCTTGCCGCCGACAAACCAGTTGTCGGTGCCTTTTGCCTTGCGGGCCACGGTGATGTATTTAGCCGGTTCAGCCTCAAGGTATTTGGAGTCATCCCAGTCGCAAGCCACATCGCGGATGAACTGGAAGGCATCATCGTATTTCTCGTAGTGTTCAGGCAGGTCGGCAGCCATCTGCAGCGGACTGTACATCACGAGATACAGAGACAGCTGTCCGCAGAGCGTGGAATGTACGAAACTCGGGTTCTGGCTCCATTCAGAGAGCTTCGTCTCAAAGATGCCAGGAGTATAGTCCATCGGTCCACCCTGCAGACGGGTGAATGGCAGCATCACCGTGTGGTAAGGCACGCTTCCGCCGAAAGCCTCGTATTCAGTGCCCCTCGCACTCTCGTTGCCCACGAGGTTAGGCCATGTGCGGCATATACCCGTAGGACGTGTCGCCTCATGTGCGTTCACCATGATATGATGCTTGGCAGCCTCTTCAACCACGCGCTGGTAGTGGTTGTTCATGATCTGACTGTAGTGGTATTCGCCTCTCGGAATGATGTCGCCCACATATCCCGTCTTCACGGCGTCGTAGCCATATTTGTTCATCAGCTTGAAGGCATCCTCAAGATGACGCTCATAGTTGATTGCAGAAGCCGAAGTCTCATGATGCATCATCAGCTTCACGCCTTTAGAATGAGCATAATCGTTGAGCTCCTTGATGTCGAAGTCAGGGTATGGCGTCACGAAGTCGAAGACATCGAGTTTCTGGTGGCCGAACCAATCCTCCCAGCCGATGTTCCATCCCTCAACGAGAACCTCCTGCAATCCGTTCTTTGCAGCAAAGTCGATATACCTCTTCACTTCAGCCGTAGTGGCTCCGTGAGTGCCGTTCGGCTTA
The DNA here is from genome assembly GCA_963594595.1 of Oscillibacter sp. Lineage (GTDB taxonomy): Bacteria > Bacteroidota > Bacteroidia > Bacteroidales > Bacteroidaceae > Prevotella. The sequence continues at coordinate 27,428 of CAVBFA010000019.1, forward strand.
CATTTGGAGTAGTCGGTCTCGCCAAGGCGCACCGAAGGATAGTCGTTGGTGTAGCTCCAGCTCTTTCTGCCAACTATCATGTCCCACCACACACCGCAGTATTTCGTAGGATGAATCCACGACGTGTCCTCAATCTTGCAAGGTTCGTTCAGGTTGAGCGTCAGTTTGCATGACAGCATATCACGGGCGTCGTCGCTCACGAGCACCGTTCTCCATGGCGTGTTGAAAGGCGTCTGTATGAATCCCTTCATGCCCACGGCGTCAGGAGTGAGCCATGACTCGAAAGTCAGCGTCTTCTCGTCGAGGTTGAGGTGCATAGTAGGATAGTCGAGACAAGCCGCCTCGTGGATGTTGATATACAATCCGTCCTTCGTCTTCATTTGCAGCGATGTCTGCACGCCTGTATCAGAGAACACAGTGGTCGAAGAGTTGCTCTTGTATTTCTCGCGGTCGCGGCGTATGATGTCCTTGATGCCGGTGAGCGGAGTGATCTGGTATTCATATTCCTGGGTGTCGTAGTCGCCGGGAATCCAGTATGCCGTGTGGTTGTCGGCCATAGCAAACTGTGTGTGCTCCTCCTTTATCACGAAATAGTTCAGTTCATCCTGCTGCGGGAACTCATATCTGAGTCCCATGCCGTAGTCATACACACGGAAGCGTATCTTTATGTCGCGCTTCGATGAAGGTTGGTTGAGGCTCACCTCCATCTCGTTGTAGTGGTTGCGTATCGTTGCCGTTTCCCCCCACACCGGTTTCCACGTCTCGTCGAAGGTTGAAGTCTTGTGTCCGGTCTCCTTGAAACCCTTCATGAGGTCGGTCTCCTGCATTCCCTTCGAGGCATGTTTGTCTTTGGCGAGTTCCAGTCCGAGATGCGACGGTTTGCACACCGTCTTTCCCTTGTATTCCATCTCGTAAGTAGGCTGACCGTCGTCGGTAAGCGAGAATTTCACCGTCACGTTTCCGTTCGGTGAACTCACCGTCTGTGCCATTCCCATCATCGGCAATAATGCGATGGACAGCAGTGCGCTTCTCAAACCGCTGTGGCTTGATGCCGCCGGAATGAAATCCAGCGTACTGTATGTTGACTTTTCCTTTTCCATTGTTTCCGTTATTGTCGTTATTGTTTTTTTCCTTTCAGATATTTATCTCATCTTCACCAGTTCCTTCACTGCATCGTTGTATTCCTTGTCGGCAATCAGGTCCTCAATGTCGATGTGCATGCGGTAGCGCCAGTAGTGGCGAGGGTTGGCAGGGATGTTTATTCTCTCGGCGTCAGCGTCGGGCAGGCGCAGTTTCTCGTCGAAGGCAAACCAGTCTTGGAGCGACAGGATGCAGAGCATCGACGGACAAGTCAGCTGGTTTGCTATAATGTCGCGTGCCAGCCATCCCGGCAGAGGATGAGGAGCAGCACCGCCACGGTAGAGCATAGAAGAATAGTAAACCTGTGTGCGTTCGTAATCTTCGTCCCACCATTGGCGCAGTGTCGGCATGTCGTGAGTAGAGAGGGTGCAGACGCTGCGATACGGGTTGCGCGAGAGGATGCCGAACTTCACCTTCGGGTCTTTCGGCATCTGCTGCAGTTCCAGACTGAGGATGCGCAGCTGGTCCATCACCCATGCCACGCAGTCAGGCACCATACCGAGGTCTTCGGCACATACCAGCATTCGGGTTGCCTGGACGAGAACAGGCAGCTTCTTCATTGCCTCGTTATACCAGAAATTGTTGTTGCGGCGGTAGTAATAGTCGTTGTATAGACGGTTGAACTTCTCCTTGTCGCTGTCGTAGAGCGCTTCATACATGAAGTTGAGCTGTGCCGTGATTCTCGGATGGAACTTGTTCGGGTCGTTGTCGTCGCGGACGAAGAGCACGTCGCTCACCAGAGCATACAGACCGTCTCTTACCCACACATCGTCCATGCTGTCTTTGCCTTTGAAGGCAGCCTCAATCTTGCGCTCCGTGTCGTATTCCGGTTTCAGGGCGAAGATGTCATCGTGTTTGTGGTCGAGATATTTCTCCACCACCTCGTCGGCATGGATGCCGAACACACGGTCTACAACCCAGCGTGCAATGAACGGAGTGGTGAACAGTTCCTCCTGGAAGTGCAGTCCATAGCCTTCAATTTCCTCCCTTGTCATTCCGAGCGACGGGGCGAATTGTCCGAGCAGTCCGTGAACGCAGGTGGTAGGTATAGCCCATATACGGAAGAAACCGAGCACGTGGTCAATGCGGTAGGCATCAAAGTATTTCGCCATGTTCTGGAATCTTCTTATCCACCATTCACATCCGTCGTCGATCATCCTCTGCCAGTTGTAGGTAGGGAATCCCCAGTTCTGTCCGTTTATGGAGAAAGCGTCAGGTGGAGCGCCCGCCTGCGAGTTGAGGTTGAAGTATTGAGGCTCATGCCATACGTCACATCCGTTGCGGTTCACTCCGATAGGAATGTCGCCCTTGAGAATCACGCCACGCGCCATGGCATACTCATGAGCAGCACGCATCTGTCTGTCGAGCACAAACTGCACATAGTAGTAGAACGCCACATCGGCATATTCCTTCGATTTCGGGTCGGTGAGTTTCTTGCGGTCAGCCTCATGCCATTGTTCGTGTCCCTTCCATGAAGAGAAGTCCACGTTTCCGAAAGAGTCTCTCAGATGGCAATACTGAGCGTAGGGCACGAGCCAGTGTTCGTTTTCTTTTACGAACATCTTGAAGTCATCACCCTTCATCACAGCCTCGCCTTCCTGTTTGAAGATTATTCTCAGATAGTCAGTCTTGGCATTGTTAACCCTCTCATAGTCAATCTGCTTCAGCTCGTTAAGCTCCTTGCGTAGAGCCTCCATCTCGAGAGCCTTCTTCCTGTCCTTTATCTCAGGCAACTGTCTGAGGTCGGCAAACTGAGGGTGCAGGGCGAAGATGCTGATGGCAGAGTAGGGGTATGAGTCTGTCCAGGTGTGGGTTGATGTAGTGTCGTTTATCGGCAACACCTGCAATACACGCTGGTTGGTCTCAGCCACCCAGTCTATCATCATCTTCAGGTCGCCGAAGTCGCCCACTCCGAAGCTGCCCTTCGACCGTAGCGAGAACACGGGGATGAGAGTGCCGGCAAGTTTCTCGTCGCATAACTCGAAGAAAGCCTGGTCCAATTCCGTCACTACAACCTCACCGTCGTTTATCATTGGTGCATGCAGCTTGCGGTTCATTCCGGTCTCCCAGTCCACTCCGCCTTTCTCGTTGAAGGCGATGAACTTGAATTCCGTTTCCTCCTTCTTCAGTTCCTTCACATTGATGTCAGCCACCCATTCGTTGTAGTTGTGTTCCACCATAGCGATGGCATCATCCGGATTCCATCTTCCCAGCGCCTTGTCTTCGCCAACGAGAGCCAGACGGCTGCCGCTCCTCAGTTGTGGAGCGCGCACTATGAGTCGCAGGGTCTGGTTGTAGTCAGAGTCTTTTGCCTGTTCCCTGTGGCGGCGGTTCACGCAGTCGGTAAATGCCGAACTATAGAGATAGGAGTCGTAAGGGATGTCATTCCATTTGTCGTTCACGAAGTATGTCATGGCCCTCTTGGCGTTCAGTTCCAATCTGTGAGACACAGTGGTCCATTCGTGGCGCACTTCGCTGTTGCCGTTTTCCACACTGTAGTAATATTCCATCTGTGACGTTCCGCTTTCGGCAGTAATCTCACAGTGCCATGACTTTCCGTCATAGGTATTCATTGAATACACCTTTTCGATTTCTTTCCCTTTGCCTACGACGTTGAGTCTGAGAATCTCGCCGAACGTCGTGGCATATTGTATATTGAAAAATATCTTCATAGGGCAGGATATTTTAAAGTTATCTCTGTTATGTTTTTATTGTATAGGTTGTTCTTTTTATTCTATAGGTTGTTCTTTCTTGTTGATGATGCCCACGCTCAATGCTCCGAGCGCCAGCAGTACGGCAGCCACGATCATCATGTTGTATTGATGTGAGCCTACGAGCGACAGCAGCGTTCCGCCCACGGCAGCCGCTACAATCTGTGGCAGACAGATGGTGCCGTTGAACAGTCCGAGGTAAGCCCCCTTATGGCCATATCCCTCCAGGGCGTTCGTCACGAAGGCAAACGGCATGGCGAGCATTGCTGCCCATGCACATCCGATGAGCAGGAATGGGATGACGAGGATATTCTGGTTGTCGATGAACGGCAGCATGGCAAATCCGGCTGCACCGATGAGCAGACTCACGGCATAGGCGAATTTCTCGTTCTTTATCCTTGGCAACACCATAGCCCATGCCACACTGCCCAGCGC
>CAVBFA010000020.1:0-616 GCA_963594595.1 Oscillibacter sp.
TGAAAGACTCATAAATAGCTCATTTTAAGCTATTCGGCAGTTTTTAGCGTAATTTTTTGTGAAAATCATAGGCCAAGAATAAACGGCGGCTTTTGTCTGAAATCAGAGGACGAACCAAACACAGGGAAAAGGAAGTGCCTCTACACTCTCAAATCCAAACAAATCCATAATCCCAAATCGGTCATTAGGGAAATAACTTTGCAAGCCACATAAAGTCTGACATTTTTCTGGTTGTTTTTTGCGCTTGAAATTGCCGAATCACAATCCTTGGAAAACACAGCAAAACTTCAAAAAAACGGACAAGCATCGTGCCCAAGTGGGGCAAGCACCTTGCCCCAAGTGAGAAAGCACGTTACCCCAACTGGGCAAGCACCGTGCCCAAAAACGTGTCCAAAGTTTCCATAAGAGGAAACGCCTGTAAAGGAATATGACTATCATCAATTGTTTCGATGAATATATACTTTTTTCAGTAATAATGGTAATTGCACTTAGGGAAATAATGTATAACTTTGCAACGGATAACCCCAAGATGCACAAAACGGAATAAAACAAATAAAAACAACATACGACATCATGCAAATCATAAAAGACAAACAATTCGGAGGCGAACGACCAC
>CAVBFA010000020.1:650-6217 GCA_963594595.1 Oscillibacter sp.
AACGACCACTGTTCGCTTCTCACGACCTGCATATCGACAACGTGCTCATCACCGAGGGCGAGTCGGCAATAAAGGAATGCAGCAACATAAAGGCGACGAACTGCCGCTTTGAAGGCAACTACCCCTTCTGGCACGTACACGGATTCGAAATCAGCAACTGCTATTTCGCCGTGGGAGGAAGGTCGGCACTGTGGTATTGCGACAACCTGAAGATGAACGACACCGTGATAGACGCGCCAAAGATGTTCCGCGAAATGAGCCATATGCAGCTGAAGAACATCACGATGAACGATGCCGACGAGGTGTTCTGGAAATGCGACGACATACGCATCAAGAACATCAGGATGCACGGCGGAACCTATCCCTTCATGTTCAGCCACGACATTTATGTGGACGGTATGGAGAGCGACAGCAAGTATGTGTTCCAGTATGCAAGAAACGTAGAGATTCACAACGCCAGGATAAAGACCAAAGATGCCTTCTGGGAGGTGGAAAACGTGACGGTATATGACTCGGAGCTGAACGGTGAATACCTGGGGTGGCACTCAAGAAACCTGAGACTCGTGAACTGCCACATCACCGGCGAACAGCCGCTATGCTATGCCGAAGGACTGGTGCTGGAAAACTGCACCTTCGGCGAGGACTGCGACCGTGCCTTTGAATACTCCACTCTGCATGCCGACATACGCGGAAGCATCACCAACATCAAGAACCCGATGTCGGGAAGAATCGTTGCCGACAGCATCGGTTCGGTGACCATCGACGAGAACATCAAGAAACCCGCCGACTGCATGATAGAAGAAAGGAAATGACGGATATGGAATACAACTTCGACACACCGACGCACCGACGCGGCACGAACTCATACAAATGGGACAGCTCACCCGACAAGGACATGCTGCCGATGTGGGTGGCTGACATGGACTTCAAGACGGCGCCATGCATCATAGAGGCTCTCAAGGAGAGAGTGGACCACGGGATATTCGGATATACAAGGGTGCCGGATGAATACTACGACGCCGTGACGGGATGGTTCTCACGCCGACACGGCTGGAAGATAGAGAGCGACTGGATATTATACACGTCGGGAGTGGTGCCGGCAGTGTCGGCAGTGATAAAGGGTCTCACCTCACCTGGCAAGAAGATCGTCACGCTCACACCGGCATACAACTGCTTCTTCTCCTCGATACGCAACAACGGATGTCTGCTGGCGAGCTGTCCTCTGAAATATGAGGACAACAGATTCACCATCGACTTCGACTGTCTGGAAGCCCTTCTCGCCGACCCTGATGCCACAATACTGCTGCTTTGCAATCCTCACAACCCGTCGGGAAGGGTGTGGACGAAAGAGGAACTGCTACGCATCGGACATCTGTGTCTGAAACACGGCGTGATGGTGGTGTCTGACGAGATACACTGCGAACTGGTGCATCCCGGACACGAATACACGCCGTTTGCCTCGTTGGCAAAGGAGTTTTCGGAGAACTGCGTGACGTGTGTGTCGCCAAGCAAGGCGTTCAACATCGCCGGACTGCAGATTGCGAGCATCATAACAGAAAACAATGACTGGCGCCAGCGGATTGACAGGGCGATAAACATCAATGAGGTGTGCGACGTGAACCCGTTCGGAGTGATTGCCACCATCGCCGCATACAACAAGGGTGAGGACTGGCTCACGCATCTCCTGAAATATATCCACGGCAACTATATCTTCCTGAAGGATTACTGTGCCGCCCACCTGCCGCAGCTCCCGATAGCTCCGCTCGAAGGAACCTATCTGGCATGGATGGACTGCCGGAGCCTCAACATTCCGTCGGAAAGGATGGAAGAGGAGATGAAGAAGGAGGTGAAGCTTTGGCTCAACGCCGGAACCATGTATGGCAAAGAGGGCGAGGGGTTCTTGAGATGGAACCTTGCCTGCACACGGCAGACTCTGGAGGAGGGACTGAGCAGATTCCAAAGGTATATCGACAGTCTGGCATAAGCATAGAGTCTGAACCCGGACACACCATGACGCCCTATCCGGCTTGAGAAAGAAACCTAACTGACATGACACACGACAAGAAACGCATATCGCGCCGCACCATCATCGGCATGGCGGCGGCAATCATGGCGGCAGTGGCAATAGGCCTGTATGCCGCCAGCAACTACATGCTCAACTTCTCCATTCTGTATCCCAAAGACAAACGCGGCACGGCGGAAACATGGAGGGAGAGAATGAAGAACGAATGTCCGTGGACTGCCCAATGGCAGGACTCCATATACAGCCACCACTGCGTGAAGGACACCTTCGTCACCATGCCCTCGGGATACAAGGCTCACGCCATATACATATACGCCCCGAAGCCAACCCGAAACACGGCGGTTGTGGTTCACGGATATACGGTGAGAGCGGAGGGAATGCTACACATAGCGTATCTCTACAACCACGACATGGGATGGAACGTGCTGCTGCCCGACCTCTATGCCCACGGCCGCAGCGAGGGCGACAACATCCGGATGGGATGGAAAGACAGATGGGACGTGATACGCTGGGCGGAAATCGCCAACGCGATATTCTGCAAGGGACAACCGTTCAGATCCACTAACGAAGTGATACACGGCATATCGATGGGGGCTGCCACAACAATGGCTGTGGCGGGAGAACACACTCCCGACTACGTGAGATGGTTTGTGGAAGACTGTGGATACACAGGCGTATGGCAGCAGTTTGAGACCCAGCTGAAGGAGCAGTTCGGACTGCCGGCATTCCCGCTGATGTATACCACATCGATCCTCTGCCGGCAGCGCTACGGATGGTCGTTCGACGAGGCGCAGCAGATAAAGCAGGTGGAGCGAAGCACCAAACCGATGCTCTTCATCCACGGCGATGCCGACACCTACGTGCCCTACTCCATGCTCCGTCCCCTCTACGAGGCGAAGCGCCACGGCCGCAAAGCCATCTTCATAGCCAAAGGGTCAGCACACGCCATGGCATACCGCGACCACCACAAAGAATACACGGAAAAGGTGAAGGAGTTTGTGGGGGAATGAATCACCTTACAGAAAGGGAATTATAAATATCATAAATGTATTCGTCTTCAAATTGCTCAATGAAATCATAAACGCCATGAACATCCGATATTTTCATAAAGCCATCATATGTTACAACAAGAGACTTTACAAGAAGACTGTCGGATAATTCTATTTCATATTCACGAGCATATTTATTGTCAACAATATCGACGATTGCATCATATACCTTTTCCCACAATTCAGTCAGCTCATCATCAATATCAAGGATTTCTTTGTGCATAATAAATTTTAAAGCGATTGTTTTTTCCTAACCATAACGTATCGTTACAAAATTAGGAAAAAACAATCGCAATAATGCGAGTCATGCATTTTTTAACCCAATTACCCATCCGGAAAGGCAAAAGATGAATTTATCTTTCCATATCCGCCAACTGTTTCAGCATAAAAAAAGACACACAACTATTCTAAATGCTTTCTATGTCTCCATTTGCTATTCTCACAGCCAATCCTATTGCTTTTCCCAAGAGCGGAGGAACAGCATTGCCTATCTGCACAAGTTGCTTGTTTTTCTTGCCTTCAAAAATGAAATCATCTGGAAATGACTGCAAACGAGCCATCTCACGAGCGGTCAAAACTCTTGGAAGCTTTGGATGAAGATTAACTCCTCCATGGTTTTCTTTTATCGTGCATGACGGTTCGTTCCAAGGACATTTCTTCCACGCATCGCTATAACCTTTGTAAAGGCTCTTCCCTTCAGGGGTTTCCATAATTCTCTGAGCCATATCCGCACGATGTTTCGTAGGTTCATGATTGAATGAAGGATCAGCAGGATGATTCATAAGATCGGAAATGGCGTCACCGGTCGTTATATAATCTTTTGGCAACAACAATGGCTTAGGATGTAAATTCTTAACACCGATTCTATTACCTATGAAAATTACACGCTCACGCTTCTGAGGAGTATAATAGTCAGCAGCACATAATGTCTCTACATTCATTTCATAACCGATATTATGGAAATCAGCTATTATCTTCTTCTCCACTCGACCACCAAGCATTGTACGCAATCCTTTCACATTCTCACATATCACAAAATCCGGCTGCAATATCTTCACCACCTCTATCAGTTCTTTATAAAGAGAATTACGTGGGTCATCAACTATCCTATTACCTGCCATTGAAAAACCCTGACAGGGGAAACCGCCGGCAACAATATTCAGTTTTCTGCCGCCAAGTTGTTGTCTGACTGTTTCATAGAATTGTTGTTTGATATCCTCAGACCGAATATCTCCATTTACGAAGGGGTGGTTAAAATTACGATTATATGTCATACATGCCTCTTTAAAGAAATCAAGGCCGCAAATACCCTCAAGACCGGCCATTTCCAATCCTTTACTCAATCCACCTGCACCACAGAAGAGATCTACAAACGTCATATTTGAGACAGTGACGTTATTCCAGACCTTTGTTATATCCACCCAATTAGGTTTGTGAGAAACCTTTTCATATGCGTTGTCATCATCAGGAGCCAAAAAGCCTTCTGCCATCGAATCAAACCGCTTTTTGTCTTCACCATGTTTTATATAGGCTTTAAAGGCTTCGAAATCTTCTTCAGAAACAGAATAAGTATTATTTACCTTGGTGGTTCTTAATTCATTAGAAGCGACGAAACGCCTTATAGTCTTAAGCGACATTCCCATCTCGTCGGCGATGTTTTGCAAACTGTATTTCATTTTCTTTTAATTGTGCTTGGGTATAGTTTTTCCATTATAAATTGTGCTGTATGGCGCGAACTTTCTTCAACGAGACGACGAGCGGATCTGATTCGATATTCAACAGGATCATACTGATAACAACCTTCGCACGTTCCACAATAATCCTCTCCTCCTTCATAGAAGTCATAAGGGTTTCCCTCTATATTCCGGGCGTTCCAACGTTTGTCACTTTCAGCACACCGCTTGCAGATTTGTCGCTTAATATCATTGGCTGCTTTACATAAAGGCTGAAAATCTTCAAGCCGTTGAGTTGACATATTGGATACGCGCAAATCATTCTTACGACCGTCTTTATGGTCAACCTCAATTATAGTGTTCACTGAATTTCCGTTTACTCCAAGCATCACGCAACGCTTCTGCCTAATGGCTTCACTAATGTCTTTTCTTATTGCTTGCTGGAATGATGTGGTTTTATTGAAGCCATCAAGCTTAATACGGTCAACACTATTACCCGGTGTACGGCTTTTGTCTGTAACCACATTGTATTTCTTTGCCAAAGTAGAACTTTTTCTTCCCCAGCTAAATCCATTTCCGAGGGATAACTCTTTGTATCTGCCAACGAACTCATTGACATCAACCCATCTGCTGAATCCGTTGGCGTCAGGGCATGCCAGTTCCAGAAAGAGTTCCATTTTACCTTGTCTTCGTTGATTCATTGTCAATTGATTATTTCTTTTTGAATACAAAAATGTATTCATGCTTAAACAAAAAATTTCCATTGACAAGAGCCCGATATCTCCACAATGACTCTTGTCCGATTTTTGCCCGATTACCAAC
>CAVBFA010000020.1:6227-23064 GCA_963594595.1 Oscillibacter sp.
TCTTGATTGCATACATCATATAAAAACCAAGAGGAATTACTTCGCTATTGCGATATATGTCGCCAACGACCAAAGCAAAATAATGTCTGGATTTCAAATAGGCGAGAGCGTTTGTCATCGCAATTTGAAACCTATCAAGAAAAATATTAAGATTGGAGATTGAAGAAAGGTCTTCCGGGCGTTTGGTGAATTGTATTATATCAAGATAGGGAGGATGAACCATTATCAAGTCTACCTTCCGCTTGTTCATTTTTCTCAAATCATCCTCCACGTTATGACAGAATGCTTCCTTATTGGTCACGTCACAGTTGTGGATATGATAATCTATGGTATCACATCCACACATACGGTCTTCAACAAAATCAATAATCTCATCATTGATGTCGAAGCCTATATAGTTGCGTTTCAGAGTCTCACATTCGTAAAGCGTAGTTCCACTGCCCATAAACAAGTCCATCACAGTGTCACCTTCTTCCGTATATCTACGAATCATCTGGTTGGGAATCTGAGGAGCAAAATTCCCATGATAGATATTGGTATGTCTACCGCCCTTGGCTCGCGGTCCCATCAGCCAGAGACTATCGACATTAATATCCAACTCACGCCAATGCTCGCGGTCAAATTTCATAGATGCCTCCTTTCCATGGAGGCAGCATCAACAAATTAAGCATAATTGTGCCATTTTATGGCATTGGCTTGTCTATAGAGTAAAAACGGGCTTTCCATTAGGAACCGTCAGAGTATAGAAAAGGCGCAAACCACCTTGTCCATACTCTGAGGTCCTAGGAAAACCCGTTAAAATCGACAAGTCAGTCCACGCCTATAGACGCAGACATTTACAGACTTATTCGCGATTTTAACTACTTGAAATTTCCTAGGTTTCAGAGTATTACCGAATAAACAGCAAATGCTAGTTAAACAATATGTATATATATTTTATTTTCTATTCTTATAATCTTTTGTTTTTAAAGGTTAAGCGACATGTTGTTACATATCGCATTATTCATCTATTTTGTACTGCAAAAATAGTAATTTTATTTGATATAACACAAGCAATGCAAGTTGTTTTATGCATCACTAAAAAAAAATACCAATATAAGTCATTGGTCATTTACATAATTCCACCATGCATAGTCAAGTATCCTCATTAATACAAAACACAGACCTGTGTTACACCAGTTATACAATGTATGGCAATCACACCGCCATCCAGTCCGACAGTCCACGCCCCATATCATCGAGCTCCAGACCAAGACCGATGACCTCTCTCTTGTCAGCCTTGAATGGTTCCATATAGCAGTTGTCAAGAATCTGACGCACAGCAGATTCCTTGCCTCCATTATTCTGCAGTTTCAGTTCTATGACATAGATACGGCGAGGCGTGGTCACAACAATATCTATCCTGCCATTGGCAAGAACACGCTCAACAGATACTTTGAAGCCGATGGCATTGAAGATGGTACTCATAATCAAGCGATAGCGTTCTTCCATATCCATTGACGACAGTTTCTTATTGCTATATGGGACATCGGCTATGAGAGACTTAAGCACTTTCATGGATTCCTCGAGTCTGCCCGCATCCATATGGGCATATAGCTGGGCCTGCAGCGACTGAATGTCACCAGATTTGCGAAGCGTCAATGCCGGCAGTACACATTCATAGAGAGCCTGTCTCACTTCTTCGTTGGGGAATCCGAGATGATACACGTTTCCCTCTACCGACTTTATCGTAAGATAACCCGACTGATAGAGGAAGAGTTCCGCTCCACCTGCCGTCACGTCGGATGTCTCGATAACATTGCGGATAATCATGCAATCCTCAAAGTCAGCAAGGTGTATCTCCATGTCATCAATGAATTTAGGCAGAAGGGTGGTAGCTCCCGACGATGCCCAATAATTTCTCAAGCGCGACTGGTTGAGAGAGTTCACAAGACTATAGGGATTATACACGTCAGCCATATTGTCTTCGCTGAAATGATAGCCGTCATAATACTCCTTCAGCCTGTCGTGGGTTTCTTTCCCGGTCCAGCCGTTGACCTCTGCCATCCGCTGCAGTTCGGGCATGAAATTGCTGGTGATTTCCTGTTCGGTGATGCCACAGATAGTGGCGTATTCGGGAAGGAAACTGATGTTAGTGAGATTGTTGAGAGCTGAGAACAGGGAAATCTGCGTAAACTTTGTGATTCCTGTGATGAAGACAAGTTTCTCGTATTCATCATTTGCCTTCAGAATTGCAAACACCTCACGATATACAGAAGTGCAGCCGTCGTGGGCATCGGTTTTCCATGAGTGCTGCAAAGGGAAGTCGTATTCATCAATGAGCACACAAACCTGCAGACCCGTCTTCTCGAAAGCCGCCGTGATGATGGCATTGAGGCGGTCGGAAAGTTGGGCGGTAGGTTTGGGCGTAATGTCATATTTCTTCTCGTATTCGCCGAATCGGATATCGAGATATGAACTGATGCCGTCTGCCGTAGCCCCTCCTCGGCTCATATCAAGACGGATAACAGGATATTGCCTCCAGTCATGCTCAAGATCCATGATCTTCAATCCGTCAAAGAGTTCTCTACGTCCCTCAAGATATGCCTGAAGGGTGTCGATGAGCAACGACTTGCCGAAACGCCGAGGCCGACTAAGATAGACAAACCTGTCGCCATAGTTCACCAGATGCCAAACCAAGTCTGATTTGTCAACATATACAAAATCCTCCTGTCTTATTTTCTTGAACGACTGGATGCCGGCAGGCAGTCTTCTTCGGTTTAATTGATTCATAATCTTGCGGTATTATCTGTCACGTCAGTATCTTGCCACAAAAATACGAAGTTTTTTCGAGAACGCTCAAGAAACGACGTGTTTTTATATCGAATCGGTCATCAGAAGCTGATTGGCGGCAAAGGACAAGCCGTGGGGAAATTCTCATAACGATAATGTTCACGATGTTGTTTTCAGCCAAGATGCCAGGAAAGACACATCTCTGAACCAAAATCTGAAGGGACTGGAAGCCGGGAAAAGCCACCCTCTTTGGAGCATCATACTACCGACCTGAGGAAAATGAATGGACTCAAAACAATATAAAAGGGATTTTTTCGTTTTTAACGTTGAGATGCTGTAACTTTGCACCTGTAGAGGGATGACCCGACGGACGAAGAGCGGCAACCTATTTATCACCAAGGAACTGCCCATGACTGCAAAACAAGGACAGACTCCCCATAAAAGACAAGAATGAGAAAAATCTTTTTATACCTCATACTAAGCATCGTGGCGACCGCCACGGTAAACGCACAGGAGAGCCAGACGGAATACAACTTTCTGAGGCTGCCCGTGAGCGCTCATGCTGCAGCACTCGGCGGCGACAACGTGAGCATCATTGAAGACGACCCGTCGCTAACATTCAGCAACCCGGCACTGCTGTCGTCGGTAAGCGACAAGACGCTGAACCTCAACTTCATGACATATATGGAGGGGGCGATAACGGGAAGCGCCGCATTCAACAGGGTGGTAAACGACAAGGCGTCGTGGGCGGTTCTGGGACAATACATCAACTACGGCAAGATGAAGGAAACGGACCAGAACAACATCCAGACGGGAGAGTTCTCGGCTCAGGAGATTGCACTGGCAGGAACATTCAGCTATATGCTGGCGAAAAACCTCGCCGGAGGTATAACGGCAAGATGGGTGGCATCGTATATCGGTGGCTACAACTCCATGGCGGCAGGCATAGACCTGGGACTGAACTACTACGACCCGGAGTCGGAATTCTCGGTGTCGGCTGTGGCCAAGAACCTCGGCGGACAGTTCAAGGCATACGACGAGGACTACGGCAAGATGCCGCTCGACCTGCAGATAGGAGCAAGCAAGAGATTCGCAAACATGCCGTTCAGAATCTCGGCAACGCTCGTTGACCTCAACCACTGGGACTACAGCTTCATAAACCACCTCGTGTGTGGAGTGGAACTGATACTCTCCGACCAGTTTTATGTGGCTGGAGGATACAACTTCCGACGTGCACACGACATGAAGATAGCCGAAGGCACTGGCGAGGACGCCTCAAAGAGCAACCACGGAGCCGGATTGTCGTTCGGAGCCGGAATGCAGCTGGAGAGGTTCAAGCTGCAGGTGGGATATGCCAAATACCACGTGTCTGCCAACTCGCTGCTCTTCAACGTGTCGTATTCTCTGTAATGACAAAACTCAAAACACCATAAAGAAAGAAATGGAAGCAAAGAACAATCGCATCGTTATCGCCATCGACGGATTCTCATCCTGCGGAAAGAGCACGATGGCAAAAGACCTCGCCAAGGAACTGGGATATATATATGTGGACACGGGAGCGATGTATCGCTCGGTGACGCTCTATGCCCTGCGCCACGGCATGTTTGCCGCCGACAACACTATAGACACCGAAGCCCTGCAGAAGGCGATGCCGGAGATAAACATATCATTCAGACTGAACACCGCGACAGGCCGCCCCGACACTTATCTCAACGGGGAATGCGTGGAGAAGGAGATACGCTCGATGGAGGTGTCGAGCCATGTGAGCCCGGTTGCAGCCCTGCCTTTCGTACGCGAAGCGCTCGTGAGACAGCAGCAGGAGATGGGCAAGGAGAAGGGTATCGTGATGGACGGCAGAGATATCGGCACCGTGGTATTCCCCGACGCCGAACTGAAAATCTTCGTCACGGCATCTGCCGAGGTACGTGCGCAGCGCCGCTACGACGAACTGAAGCAGAAGGGTATGGCTGCCGACTTCAACGAGATATTGAAGAACGTGGAGGAGCGTGACTATATAGACACCCATCGCGAGACTTCGCCTCTGAAGCAGGCCGACGATGCCCTGGTGCTCGACAACAGCAACATGACAATCCCCGAACAGAAGGAATGGCTGAAACAGAAGTTTGAGGAAACAATGGAAAAGTTGGGATAAAAGGTTTTTGATAAAGATATCCTAAGAAGAAACAAAAGGTATGGGATCAAGCAAAAGTCTCATACCTTTTATTATATATACTAATAATACCCTTCGGCATTGGGATCGGGGTCATTGGGGTCGGTGTAGCAGTTAGGCGGATTCAGCAGGCGCTGCTCCCTCTCATACCGCTTCCGCCGATATCTCTCCTGGCGGCGAAGGTTTTCTTCCCTGCGCCGCTTAGCCTCGAACTGTTCTGCCATCCGCCTTTCCTCACGACTGTATCGGCGCGGTTTCGACGGTTGGCTGTCTTCTGAAGAATGACCGAAGCCGGTGCTGAAGATGGCGATACCGGCGGCGATGACAACAAGCACCGCCCCTACAATATACCAACCGACACACAACATCAGTATGGCAATCACGATAATGGCGAGAAGCCACTGTATGACATAAGATTGCTTCATTGGGCTACGGTCTCCTATTCTTTATCCCAAACCGGTAATCAGAACGATTTGGGGTTTATACTTGTTCGCCACTCAATATCTTCTGCATACACTCCTCCATGAGCCATTTGGGAGTGCTTGTGGCTCCGCAGATTCCTATCGTGGCGGCACCATGGAGCCACTCGTCGCATATCTCTCCCGGTCCCTCGATGAGGTGTGTGTTGGGATTGATACGCAGACATTCGTTGAAAAGCACCCTGCCGTTGCTGCTCTTCCTGCCACACACAAAGAGCACCAGATCATGGCGCGAGGCGAAGCTGCTGACATTAGGCATACGGTTTGCCACCTGTCGGCAGATGGTGTCGAAGCTGCGGAACGTGGCGTCGGGCGAGATATGGCACTGTATGTAGTCGATGATGCGGTGGAACTCGTCGAGCGACTTGGTGGTCTGCGAATACAGATATATGTCGCGAGAGAAGTCGAGCGTCTTCACATCGTCGAAGTGGGCTATCACCCGGGCGCTGCCCTGGGTCTGTCCCACAAGGCCGAGCACCTCGGCATGTCCCGGTTTGCCGAATATCACAATCTGCGCCTCGCCATGGGCGTCATACTGACTCTTTATGCGGCGCTGCAGCTGTAACACCACAGGACACGTGGCGTCGATTATCTCTATGCCGTTGCGCTCCGCCATGGCATAGGTCTCCGGCGGTTCGCCGTGGGCTCTGAGCAGCACCTTGACATTGCGCAGGCGCTCCATCTCATCATGGTTGATGGTGACGAGTCCGAGTTTCTTCAGCCGCTCACACTCCATGCTGTTGTGCACGATGTCGCCCAGACAATAGAGCGTGCCCCCGTTGGCAAGTTCCTCTTCCGCCTTGCGTATGGCAGTGGTGACACCGAAACAAAAACCGCTCCCGCTGTCTATCTCTACCGCAGGCGACGCATTGCCACAGGAATTGGCATGTCGTGCCACCTCTTTTCCGTTGTTTCTATCCATCACAGTTTCTTGAAATAAATGTCGAGAAGGTCGCGGGCGGCGGCGAAGCTGGTCTTCTGTCCGAGCAGCACACTGTTCTCGTATGCCTGCAACTTCTGCTGGATATCAGAATTATTGTAGAAGCTGTTGCGCAGGTGCTCGTTTATCGTCTCATACATCCAGTATTTGTTTTGTTCATTGCGACGATAGTCAAAGTATCCGTTGCCTTTCACGAAGTCGAAATACTCATATATCATATCCCAGACCTCCTTGACGCCTGTTCCATAGAAACCACTGTAGCAAAGCACCTTCGGCACCCATCCGCTGTCTGATGGCGGGAAGAAATGCAGTGCGTTGCGGAAGTTGGTGGCTGCGATGTGACACTTGTCCACGTTGCTGCCGTCGCACTTGTTTATCACTATACCGTCGGAAATCTCCATTATGCCTCGCTTGATGCCCTGCAGTTCGTCGCCGGTGCCGGCAAGCTGGATGAGGAGGAAGAAGTCCACCATGGAATGACAGGCTGTCTCGCTCTGCCCCACTCCCACGGTCTCTACGAAAATCTTGTCGTAGCCGGCAGCCTCGCAGAGGATTATCGACTCACGGGTCTTGCGTGCCACGCCACCGAGGGATCCTGCCGTCGGACTGGGACGGATGAACGACTCCTTCCTGACCGACAGTTTCTCCATACGTGTCTTGTCGCCGAGGATACTTCCCTTGGAGCGCTCCGAACTGGGGTCGATGGCGAGGACGGCGAGCTTGCCGCCGGTGCGGTCGAGAACGTGCACTCCGAACTCGTCTATCGACGTGCTCTTTCCTGCTCCCGGCACACCGCTGATACCGATGCGAATGGATTTGCCGCTATATGGCAGACATTTGTCTATCACCTCCTGCGCCTTCTGCTGATGGTCCGGATTGACGCTCTCTACGAGTGTCACCGCCTGTGAGAGCACGGTAACGTCGCCCTTCACGATTCCTTCCACCATGTCGGCAACGGAGAGTTCGCGGCGCTGGAAGCGGCTGCGCTTCAGATATGGGTTTATGATGGAGGGCTGCGCCACACCTTGGTTCACCTGCAGTCCTACGTATTCTTTACTGTTCTCTGGATGGTCCATACTGTGTATTTAGATTAAGATTATCGTGTTTTCAGTTTCATTTTCACTACCACCTTAGGCTGTTTCGGGTCGTTGGTGATGATAAGCACACGCGGTTTGCTTCTGGCATTGCGCAGCTGTTTCTTGTTCAGCGTCACCTTCAGCTTTGCCTGTTCGCCCGGCTTTATCTTCGTTTTGTTGAGCTTCACGCTCATACCGGTGGTGAACATCTGCATCGAACGGATGTCGAGCACCGAACGTCCGGTGTTCTCTATTATCACCGTTTCGGTCTTGGTTGGCTTGTCGCCGAAATCTCCGAAGTCAAGTTCCGTGGCAGAGAGCTTTATGCTCGGTGCGTTGGCGAGCTGCGTCTCCGACATATTGTCAAAATCGGGCAGCAGGACTGCCGATACAGATATTTCCTTGTCGATGCTCACCTTCTCGCCCGGCTTCTTGGCGAGGAACACGGAAGTCTGTGTCAGTCCGAAGTCGCGCAGCTTCTTGGAGTTGAGCTTCAGTGTGGCAACACCGGTCTTGCCCGGCGCGATGTTAGTAGGCGACACGCTTGCCGTGAGATAGGCAGGAAGATGCATCACCACAGGACTGATGGTCTCGCTGGTGTTGTTCTTGATATGAATGAGCTGCACGGGATAGTCGCCACGGTTCACATCGTCGAACTCCACATCGTTCTTGTCCACCATCATACCGTCAATCTTGTGTTCGAAGGTACCGGTGAAGTCGGAGAGTTCATCCACCACCACTCCCTTCATCTTGAGATAGAAGGGGTGTTTGGAGGAATTGCAGAAGAGCGCCACTTCCTTCTCGAAGTGTCCGAGCTGGCGCGCGTCGTAGGTTGCCGTAACGGTGAAGCTGTCACCCTTGGGGATTGCCGTACGCGGATAGTCCACCGTGGTGCATCCGCAGCTCACCCTCACCTGGTCGATGTTCAGTTCGCTACCCTTGTTGGTGAGTTCAAACTTCACCGTAACAGGGGTTTCATACATCACGCTGCCACAGTCCACTATCTCATTCTTTGCCGTTATGCGCTGCGCCATGGCATCAACCGACGCCATAGCCAGCAAGGATAATATTATCGTTTTGTTATTCATCTATTATATATCTGTTTTTACGTCTGTTATTCTATAAGGTGTCGTATCCCATGTTCTATCTGACAATACTGGCTGATAACTCTGTCTATTATACAATCTGACAATACTGTCCGACATCCAATCGCACCGATACTATCATTTCACAACCTTCAGCTCCATGCCTCCTGCCCTGCCTGAGAATTCAGGTGAATAGGCACACTGCACGGTGCATGTTCCGGCGGTGTAGTTTCCGGCACGGTCGATATAATACTCCGTCTCCACCACGTGCTCGCCTTTCGAGAGGCGGTCGAAGTAGTAATGGGTGGAGTTGTCCTTCGGAGTGCAATAGTAGCCCCATCCATATCCGCTGGTCTGCGCCACTGGCTCCATACATGCCGCACGCTTGTCTACTACCTGCACGAAGTCGTAGTCGCGGTCGGCGGTGATGGTGATGCGCACAGCGATGCGGTCGCCCACATTGAGAGCACCACTCTTGGCGGCCTTGCCATTCTCGGGAACCATCACCTGGCGAACCACCTTGATGCCCGAATTGCTGTCGGCGATGTCGGCAGCCGCCTGCGTGAACTGTGCATAGGCAGCTCCCCATGATGTTCCCTCGCCGTTCTTGGTCAGCGTGAGAGAGTTCTGCTTGTCGATGTCGTATACCACCTTGGTATATCCCAGTCCGGCAGAAGCCTTAGGCAGCGACTCGTTCTTGCCGTCTACGGCAAGCGTCATGGATTCCTCCTGGTCAGAAGAGAGCTCTTTATAGTTGCCGTCGAGGAAGGCATACACGGCGTTGACAGTGTTTATCGGTGTGTCCCAAGCCTGTGTGCGCTTGCTCTGCAGGAGCCATAGGCGCATCTGGTTTATGGTCTCCGTGTCGGCAGGGTCTACAGCCTTCAGAGCCTCTATGGCAGCAGTCTGGGTAGGTATGCGATAGTCGAACCATGAGTATCCGGCATGCCATGTGTCGAAATATGTTCCCATGCCCGGCTTCGTCACCGTATACTGGCGTATGCTCTCCACATACTCCTTAGCCTTCTTAGCCTTGCCGTCTCCATTGAGCACCACAGCCATGAGCGCCTTTGAATAGATGTCGCGGTGGCGGTCAGCCTCAAGATATTTGAGGAGATAGTTCTTCAGCTCCACATAATCGGAGTCATAGAAAGGATTCTTGCCGAGCAGTGTGTTTATATATAGGTATTGTATGGCATGGTAGTCGCAGATCATAGGTTTCTGTCCCTTCTTTTCCATACGTTTCATTTCCTCAAACTCCTTCATCACGACTGTTCTGAGATAGTCCATTCCATTCTCTATCATCTTGGCCGTGGCTTTCTGATAGCCTGTCATCACGTTGAGACGGGCGAGGGTCTGCAACACCTGTGCCGTTATGCATGCCGAACCTCTCATTCCTCGCCACCAGCTCCATGAGCCGTCGCTATTCTGGAGGTCTTTCAGGTCTTTGAGCTGCGAAGCCAGTCGGTAGTCCATCGCCGACTCGTCGAAGAATGTGGTGAGCATCCTCTTCTGGTCTGCCTCGTTGTCGGCATCCATCACCCATGGTGTCTCGTCGAGCACGAGGGTCTTCAATTCCTGGTTACGCTGCAGAGCGCTCATCAGACTGTTGTCGCTGTCTGCCGGTTCTTGTTTCCAGATGTTTACCACTTGCTTTATCACCGGCGACTGGTTCATGATATATCGTCCGATGGCGTTGGCATAATATGCCGTTGCAAGGTTTATGGCGTTCTTGTAGTCCACTGTCGAGATGTACGGCAGCGTCTGTATCATGAGCCATGACGGGTTGGCGGTGTATTCCACGGTGAGCTTCTTGCCCTCTACCCCATTCGGGAAGAGGTCGGCCATTGCCACTGTCTTCTCGCCGCTGCCGGTGAAGGTGAACGGCACGGTGTTTATCACGCTTTCTCTGCTCGGCAACACCGGCAGATAATGCTGCTCACCGTCGCTGAAGCCCTTGCCCTCTGCCGTGATGCGGCATACGAGGAGCGGAGTGTCGCTCTGAGCGTCGAAACTGAAGTCCACGTTTGCAGTGGCATTGGCGTCGATGGTCACATTCTGCTTCTTCTCGCATACCACTCTTTCCGTCTCAGGGTCGAGGAGCTGCATTCTGACGAGGGCTTCAACCAGCTTGTCGGTGGTATTTGCCACACGGGCTGCCATCGAAGCCTTGTCGCCCTCTCTCACGAAGCGCGGCACATTAGGCATCACCATCACCTTCTTGCTTGCCACAGCCTCGCTCTCTATCAAACCGAAGTTCATGTCCTTGTCGTGGGCAAAGCCGCGGAAGTTCCATGTGGTGACGCTCTCCGGCAATGTGAACTCTATATCCACATTGCCGTCCTTGTCGGCATAGAGGGCAGGATAGAAGAAGGCTGTCTCGTTGAGGTTCTCGCGTATCTGCGGCACGGCTGCAGAAGCTGTCTCTTCGTCGGCGGCATCCTCCATGCCAGCCGAAACGCTGTCGGCGGCATCGTTACCAAGCGGAGCAAAGTCAGAGATTATCGTCTTTCTTTCTTTTGCGGTCAATACTGTAGCAGTTTCTTCTACTGCTTCGCCTCGGATGGAAACGGAATTCTTTGCACTTCCCATGACTCTGCGTGGAAGTGAAACCCTGTCATCACTTCTGTCAAGAAGCATCAGCATCCAGCTCAGTCTGGAAACAGAATTGTCCAAGGTATTGAAATCAAACGATTTTCCATTCATCAGAGGCATCGTCTGCCATGAAGACAATCCGTTTTCTGTTATCTCCGGCAACATTCTCCAACTGGTGTAGGGACTGTTCTGCGACAGGTTGAGACTATAGCTGAAGCTGGTCTTCACTATCTGTTCGAGCGACTTGTCATACATCAGCGCCAGGAGCTGTCCGTTGTTCTGACCGTCGGAGCTCGCGTTGCACTTGTTTATCACGTCGTTTACTTTCGGACGCGAGATGTTGAGCGTCCATTTCTCTTTCTGTCCCGGTGTGAGTCTGTCGCGGAATGTCACCCATTTCAGGTCGAGACTCTTGTCCTCCATCGGTCTTGTGATGGTGAACTTATTGCTGTATGCCTTACCATCCTTCACCCACAGATAGTTGAGGAGCACTGCCTCTCCATACTCTTCCTTATAGGTAAGCGGTATGGTCTTGATGGCATTGCTCAGACTGAAGGTTCCGCTCTCCAGTTCTTTGTCGTGGGAGATGATAGAATAGCGCACGAGGGTGTTGTCGCACGACGTGCCTACCTGTACATAAACCGGTTTGCCATCTCTCGGGAATTCCTTGCCTGAGATGTATGCCCAGTCTGGCGTATCGGCTGCCGGGCGCTTGTCGTCGATGCCGAAGAGCACGAACTCACGCATCACGGTGTCGTTGCCGCATGTCGCCCACAGCTGGTGTCTGCCAGAGAGTATGCCGCTGGTTTTCCGCCAGTCTATCTTAATGTTTTCATTGGCTTTCGCCGTATATTTCTTTGTCTGTGAGTCGAACCAGTATGTCACCTTTCCGTCAATCTGTTTTGCTGAAGCGTTGTAGCGGTTGAAGACAACTGTCGCCACACTGTCTTTAATGACCTTCTCCGGCAAATCCAATTTCAGTTCGGTGGCTCTCGATCCCAACACGATGCTCGTCTCGGCTGAATGGCTCTCGCCTCCGTTGTCGGTCACTGTGGCTGTGGCAGTGAAGCGATAGCGTGTCTGCCATACGAATCTGCCAGGCGTCTTCACATCGCTGCCTTCATTGTCTGCCTGATAGTCGGCTGGCAATACCACCGGGATGCGCACCTCAAACCTACCCTTTGAGTCGGTCATCACGGTGTCGGTCAACATCTGCTGGGCATCGTTGTTCGCCCCGTAGTAATACCTGAACCAGCTGGAGCATCTGCGCTGCACGTCGTATGCCACTTTTGCTCCAGGCACCGGCACACCGCTGAATGTCATCGCCGTACCGCCCACCACAAGGGTGTCGCCGTCGTGGTATTCGTCGGTCACCTCGTCGAACTTCACATCAAAGGTAGGCCGCTTGTATTCTTCCACTCGGAATGCCGCATATCCCGTGCCGTTGCCCATGCATCTCACCGAGAACCTGCCGCTCAAGACATTGCCGCCGGGCAGATTGAAGTCTACTGATGCCGTGCCATAGTCGTCTGTTGTCGCCTTCTTCTCTGCCAGCACCTTGTTGTTGGCATCGCTGAGGGTGAATTTGAGTTCGGCGCCAGGAGTAACCTTTGATGAATGCAGTCCATCCTGCTTGTATGCCACGGCAGACACATGCACGGTCTGTCCCGGACGATAGATGGAACGGTCGGTGAAGAGTGACACCACGCTGCGATGAATCTTGTCGCCATAATAGTTGAACCTGTTCCACTCGCGTCCACCCATCATATAGTTGTCGGTATCGGTATAGGCTCTTACGCAATCATAGTATGGCTCCTGGCTGTTCGTCACCACTTCGCCTTTCTCATCAGCGGTCAGCGTTGAGATAACCTTGTTGTCGCGCCACAACTGCAGTTTTGCGCCGGCAAGCGGCTGTCCGGTAGTGGCGCTCATGACGGCGTATCTCACCTTGTCGCCCGGCAATGGCAGACTACCCACAAATACATCGGAAACTGTAAAAACGGCATTTATCGGTTTCAGCTTCTTGTTGTCTGACTCTACCTCCACATAATACATTCCCGGCTGCATCTTCGGCAACTTTGCATTGAGCTTGTTGATGTCATATTCGTTTTCATAAACCACCGGCAGGTCAATCACCACCTTCGACTTCGCAATAATGAGTTTCTTCGCCTTGTCTACGTTGAAATTGTTTGTCCTCTCGTCGAGATACGATTTGGTATCCAGCCGGTACAGGCTGATTGTAAGATGTTTCAGATTGCGAGCCTCAAAGCTCAGGGTGTCTTCACGGTTCGGCAGATAGGTGTTTCCTACATTCATTTCGAATCCCGGCAGCACCATCTGCTCATAGTATTTCTCAAGTCTATTTATACCTTTCCATGCTGCCCATTTCTGCTTGGCAAACATGATATAATCCACTTTCTGTTTCGGCGTCACATCCTGGCAGTCTGCCATATAATCGTATTTTGCGATTGCCACCTCGCCGCATTCCTTCAGATCGCCATAGAGAGCCACCAGGGAGTCGAGGCTTGCCAGATAGGTATTACCCTTGATGACCTTTTTCACGGGATTCACCTTGACTCTCCTTTCGAGCATCCAAAGAGCGGTGACGAGCGAAGCCCTGCGGTTGCCTGCCTTGTTATAATAGTCATTGAGAAGGGCATAACGCTCTGAGTAATAACCTATCAGACTGAGCAGATCGTTTCCGAATATCTCACTGTCTACGCCTTCACACACAAACGGTGCATAATCGAGCGCCTTCTTTGATGCAAGCATTCCGGGATCGGCAAGTGCCTTGTCGAAATACTCGCGACTGAGTTTCTTGATGTTGGATTTGCGGCTGCTTTTAGCACTAAGAGCATATCCGCGGCCAAGGGCACAGTTGTATACCGCTGCCAAAGCGGGGTCTATTGCAGAGGCTTCGCCTGCCGCCTTCTTCAGGGCAGACAGCTCTGACTGGAACAATTCATCAGAAATATCCGATGCTAATACAACTTTATCAAATTCCGCCTTCAGCAGGTTGCCATAGCTCTTGTCGGCTTTTGCCTGGGCGATTATCTTGTTCAGAATCTTGATCTGCGTCTTTGGTAAATCCTTGGAGTCAGCTTCGTCAAACTGTTTCCACAACGAGGTGTAGCCGTCGGCGAAAAGCGCCAACGGGAACATCAAAGACAAAACGAATGAAACAATGGTCTTCTTCATATCATTCAATTTTTAGTTTGAGGTTGTAAAGTTACGATTTGTTTTTGACAAGAGCAAATTTTTCAGGAGTTTTAGGTAATGGTAGAAAAATAGCTTGACCAATTTTGAGGAAATAAGGATTTCTATTCTTCCACCATTACCAGAGCGTCACGCCGAAACTAATCTCTGACCGTGATTGCCCGAGAGCTCATCTGCCTGTCTGATAATAAAAGTTACCGCCCCAAAGAATATTACATGGATAAAGACCAAATTTTATGATTAATGCTACGAAAAACGGTTATTCCACTGACTCATCACCACTTGAGATAGCCGTATTTCTCCTTACACCAGAGCTGCCATGAGTTCACGAGATTCTGCCACAACACATAGGCTCCGGGCGCTACGGCAGCCACGGGATTCAGGAAGGTCACGGTGAGCCAGATGCCTACGATAGTGTTCTTCTGACCCAATGCCTGTCCGGCGCTTACCCTGTCGCCGAAGAAACCGCCCACCCACTTGCCGATGGCAAACTGAACGAGACATACAAACAGGGGCAGGATGAGAAGGAGCGACAGGATAAATCCTCCCACTTCGGCGTCGACGATATTGTGTACGGTCATGCCTGTGACGATACTCAGATTGAACGCCCACATATAGAAAGCCAGGTTCTTGCGCCGCTTTATTGCTCCTGCCACCTTCGGCAGATAGCGCCTCGTGAGCAGGGCAAGACAGAGGGGCAAGAGCAATACCGTGACCACCCGGCGCATTATCATTCCAAAGGCGAAGAGAAAGGTGATGTCGGCACTCTTCTCCACCATCGGGAAGAACAAGGGGATGATGATGCTGGTGACGATATTGGCTATCAGAGTATATACCGTGAGCGAGGCTATGCTGCCGCCTAATTTCTCTGTCACTACGGCTGCGGAGGCTGCCGTGGGACAGATGAAGCAGATGAAACATCCCTCAAGAACGAGCTTCACGTCGCCTTCAGCGAAATACATCATGAGGAGTACGAAGAAGGCTGAAATGGATGTGCGAATAAACTGCAACCAGAAATGCCAAGCGCGTGGTCGCAGGTTGGATATGTCTATTTTGCAGAAAGTGACATACAACAGGGCAAAAATGACGTATGGCACCATTCCCACCAACACCGGACCCAGCATATCCCCCATCGGCTGCAGCAACGGAACATCGCTGAACAACAGATACAACACGCTGCCCACCAACATGGCACACAGTAGGGTCCACTTCTTCACAAATGACAAAACCTTGTTCATCTCTATCCTTGATTTTCTAAACGTAATGATCAAATAACCGAGTGCAAAAGTACTAAATAAAAACCAAGGGACTGAAAAAGTGAAGGTAAAATAATAACATGTTACGATTTGAGTGGGTTTTCATCGTTACTTAGTGGCAAGAAATATATATTCAATCCGGAAATCAGAAGGGATTCGGACATATCACTTCTTGCCGGGAATTGTAAGGAAAAAAAAGCAGGAATTGTGCCCAAGTGGGGCAAGCAGCGTGCCCCTGTTGAGAAAGCAGCTTACCCATGTTGGGCAAGCAGCATGCCCAAAAATGGTGTTTTTTGTACGGAAAACGAGGACTGCAGCCAGGAGGATGTATACTAAGAAAAATAACGGAAACATCTCACGAAACAGGGTGTGGGCATGAAGCTAAACGACGATGAATAAGACAAATAAAAATCGGAGGTGTCTCCCGACAACTCCGACTGTTGAATCTAATCTACAATATAAAAAAATTAATCTACAAAAAAATGCTCTTTTTCTTACTTAATGGTACAAATACTAAACATCAAATTCATATAATCAACAATCAATATTTCTATCTTGAGTAGTTGCTGTCCATTTTTTCCGGACAGTTCTCTCTGTAATCTTATTTGATAGTCCTGCCTCTATCCATCAGTCCGACTTTTCTCTAACTATAGTCCGACCACAATTGAACAAACGGCATTTCCGCCACTTATCCAAAGATAAGACAGTCATCAGAATCTGTGTGATATGAAGCCTTGCCGCCGACGGGTCAAAAGAAGACCACCAGCAGTAAGCAGACAATCAGCAATGCGGCATAGGGCCACACATAACGTACTATGATACCGGAATTGGCATAACCGTTGATTGCCATTGAAGTCTTGTCAGAAGTTTTCATAACTAATTTCTTTTTAAATTAACGACACATTAATACTTCTTTAGTGGCTTCAGCCATCTTCCAGCTGCTTTTCATCTTTAAGCTTACATATTGCCTATTGGCGTAGACTTTCTAGAGTCATACTCTCAGCGAGAGACTCTCTGGATTCATTTTGCGAATCGCCTGCCAACTTACATATTCTTAAATCTAATTAGCGATGGCGCCTTTCAGCACCGCAGGTGATGGCTTTAGTCGATGGGGATAAACGACATTAAGTCGCACTTTTCATTTTTACTGCTGCAAAAATAAGTATTTATTTCCAATCCCAAAAGCTTTTATTATTAAATATGTAACAAAAAAGTAAAAAAACAAGCGGTTTCGTGTAACATATTTGT
>CAVBFA010000020.1:23074-31008 GCA_963594595.1 Oscillibacter sp.
TTATTACATGGTATTCAATGGAAATGAGACAACGGATGCTACAAGGAAAAAGACATTAAAAAAAGGAGAAATGCGCCTCGTGACACACTTCCCCAGTTACTTTCTTATTTATGATTGCCTATGTCCTCATCCTTTTCACAAGATGAAAAAGGATTATAGATTATTGCCTGGATTCCCAAACGACCATAAAGCCGTTCAATGTAATATTCTACAACATCTTTCTTGGGTTTATCAGCATTGCCGACTTGTCCTGACGGATGAGCGCCAGCACATGATTACCTTTCCGCCTGAGAAAGGAAGTCAGCAACAATGATGTTCGTCTTTACCTCTTCAGCTTGAACGAGTTCTCAATGCTCGCAATCTCGTCCATGAAGAGCTTGTCGGTGGTCATACGCTGGTTAACCTTTTTGTAGCTGTGAATCACCGTAGAGTGGTCTCTGCCGCCGAGAAGCTTACCGATTCTCGATGCCGGCATCTTGGTGTATTTCTGTGCTAGATACATCGACACCTGGCGCGCCTCAACATATTCACGCTTGCGGCTTCTGCCGTTGACGGCAGCCACGGTGACAGAGAAGTGGTTGCACACGGAGTCGAGGATATCGTCGATGGTCAAAGGGTTGTCGTCGATCTTGACTGCTCGCTTTATCACCCGCTCTGCCAGTCGCATGTCGATATTGCAGTTGTATACTACGGAGTATGCCATCAGCGAGTTTATCACTCCCTCGAGGTCTCTCACGCTGCCGTTTGCCGTTTCTGCAATGAAGCGCACTACGGTCTCCGGAATGTGCAGTCCGTCGCGCTTTATCTTGTTCTGCAGGATATCCATACATAGTTCCACGTTCGGCTTCTCCAGCTCGGCGATGAGTCCGCAGCTGAATCGGGTGAGCAGTCGGTCGCTCATACCCTGCAGGTCTACCGGCGGACGGTCGCTCGCCAGTATGATGCGCTTGCCGTTCATGAAGAGGTGGTTGAAGATATGAAAGAATGTCTCCTGTGTCTTCTGTGCCGATACCCACTCCTGGATGTCATCGACTATCAGCATGTCGATGGTCTGATAGAAGTTGATGAAGTCGTTCACGGTGTTGTTCCTCACGGCATTGGTGTACTGCACCTGGAAGAGTCTGGCGCTGATATACAGCACTCTCTTCTGCGGATAGAGCTGCTTGGTGCGCACTCCGATGGCATTGATGAGGTGTGTCTTGCCGCATCCCGACGGTCCGTAGATGAACATCGGGTTGAACTGTGTGGTATTCGGATGCTCGGCGATAGACTGTCCCACAGATCTCGGCAGCTTGTTGCTCGCTCCTTCAATATAGTTGCTGAAGGTGAGATGGGTGTTGAGCTGTGATGCTATCTGCTGTGGCTTTGCGGCGTCGAGCGGAGTCGGCGACTGGTTGTTGCGTGTCTGCTTCGGTTTCTGGTCGTTGATTCCGGCCGGTGGGTCGGATGTGAGTATCTGCGCAAGATTGTTTGTCTTGTCGGTAACGACGCGATACGAAAGCTTGACATCTTTGCCGAAAGTGCGTGTAAGCACCTTTCCCAACAGGTCAATGAAGTTCTCTTCCAAGTATTCGTAAACGAATGGACTCGGAACCTGCACCAACAGAGTGTTCGTCTCCTTCTTGTAAGCCTCGAACACTATTGGCTTGAACCATGTATTGAACTGCTGCGGTGAGACGTTCTCTTTAATGAGCAAGAGACTCTTGTCCCATAGAGCATTGGGAGTATCGGCCATATATATACTTTCTGATAAAAAAGAATTGTCGCTAGACTTGTCTTTAATTACTTGTTTTTCTGCTTTTCCAGATATTTCCATACGGCAATATTTCGAAAAGCGTGTGCAAATTTCGCAAAAAAAATCGGATTATACAAATGGGTGTAGACTTTATTTTGCAACAAATTTGTAACGTGCTTTTATAGTGGAATTTAGGAAACGAAGAAGAAATGCGCCGTGACCTGCAGGAACAGAAAGGAGGCTGGTTTCCTCATGAATTCATCTCATAGCGACAATGAATCATGGATTGGAAATCAGCCTCCTCTCGTTTATCCCCACTCAGGGGAGATGACGGTTATTCTTTCTGTCTACTTCCGCTATTTATCACTTATCCTTCTTGCCGAAGATGGAGAAGTGAACGTAGCGTTTCGGATGCGCCTTGAGGTCGATGAGCAGAGAGTCTGCCGACTTCACTGTGGCGTTCAGGTCGTAGTAGAGGTTGGGGTCGCGCATGAGGAGTCCGAGGGAACCCTGGTTGTTGTTGAGTTGATGGGTGAACTCCTGCACGTTCTGCAGCGTGGTGTTCACCTTCTCCATCGTTCCGTCAACGTCCACCTTGGCGAGCTTGCCTGTGAGCACCTCCGTGTTGTCCATCACGTTGTCTGCCTTGGCGAGCAGTCCCGGCACCCGTCTGTTGAGCGTTCCGAGAAGCGTGTTGAGCTGGCGTGTCGATGTGGTGAGGTTGCCGGTGACGGTCTCCACATTATGAAGAGAGTTGGCGATGGCAGGATCCTGCAGCAGAGTGTTCACGCTGCAGAGTATGGAGTCGAGCTTCGGCAGCATCTTCTGTACGATAGGTATGAGGTCTTTCATCTGTCCCATCGCACCGTCGTTGATGCCTCCCACGATGGTCTCTCCCGGGTTGATGCGCTCGCGCATGTTGTTGGCAAGGAGCAGGTTCACCTTCACGTTGCCCATGAGGTCGCTCACGATTTCTGCGCTGCTGCCTTTCGGTATGCGCATGTCTTTGTTGATGCTTGCCTCAACGATGATATCCTTTGTCTGGCCATAGTCGTATTGGATGTTTCTCACTACACCCACCTGATAGCCATCGGCATAGATGGGGCATGAAGAACTCAGTCCGCTGATGTCCTTGAAGGATATGTAGTATTTGCTTTCGGACGAGAAGAGGTCGAGTCCTTTCAGGAAATTCATTCCCAGAAAGAGCACTACAAGACCTACGATTGCCACGATGGCGATTTTCACTTCTTTGGTAAAATACTTCATATAGGGTCTTTTCTGTTTGTTGTATATATTATATATGTAAGATATCACTTGTACCACTCCTGCTCCCGACGGCAAAACAGCCTTCCGCCGGCAGCGCCACCATGTCAGCGCCGCTGCTTGAAGATGCGTATCGCTTCGGTGACGTTCATTTTTTTACCGTTTCTGAATGCCACAACGAAGCATCCCGGAAATTCTGTGGCGAGCGAAGCTCTCAGACGGTTGATGGCATTGTAGTTGGTAGAGGCACCGATGGTGTATTTGTACATTCCGCCCTCCTCATACATGTCTATTCCGTCGTATCCCTTGAAGCGCGGACTGTTCTTTGCCTCCTTCGTGGCATTTGCCATTATCTGCACCTTGAACACTGGAGCGTCGGCATCGTCTGCCTTTGCCGTTCCGGAAGGGACATTGACGGTTTTCGCTGCCGCCCTTCTCGGTTGGCTCGTGGCTGACTGAGGTTTGCTTGCCGTTGTTTCAGAATTTCTTGCGGCATTGCGGTTCTGCTGCGTTGCGGCATTGTCATCGGCAGGCTCTTTGCTACCGGCATTCCTCTGCTGGCTGCCGGCGGCTGGCGCCACCCTGTTGTTGCGACGCCGGCTCTGCTGCTTGTCCGCATCGTCCTGCGGAATGAGCGTCGGCAGGCTCACCTTGTCTGACTCCTTTGGCGCCACCAATGGCACGTTGACACCGGAGTAGTTGTCGTTCTTGTATTTCGCGAAGGCATTGTATATGCCTCTGGCGATATTGTCGATGCTGGCATCATCGTTGAGCAGCCGCTCCTCGTCGGGAGTGGTGATGAAGCCAAGCTCTATCAGGCATGCCGGCATGGACGTCTCTCTGAGCACGAGGAACACGTCCTGCTTCACTCCCTTGTCAGGACGGTTTGCCGTGGAGCATACGCTTTTCTGCACGTGTTTGGCGAGTTCCACGCTTTTCGCCATATACTTGTCGTGGATGAACTCAAACATGATTGCGCTCTCCGGTGAGTTGGGGTCGTAGCCCTCATACCGTTCCTTGTAGTCGCTCTCATAGGTGATGACGGCGTTCTCGCGCTGCGCCGCACTGAGTTTCTCGTTAGACCGCCGCATTCCCATCGTGTAGGTCTCCATTCCGCGGGCTATCCTGCCTCCTGGCAGTGCGTTGGTGTGGATGGAGATGAACACGTCGGCGCGGTTCTTGTTGGCGATGTCGGCTCGCTTGTGGAGCGGCACGAAGACGTCGGTCTTTCTGGTGTAAATCACTTTCACGTCGGGACAGTTCTTCTCCACATAGCGTCCGAAGGCGAGTGCCATCTTCAGGTTGATGTTCTTCTCGTATGAGAAACTGCCCTTTGCCCCGGCATCATGTCCTCCATGTCCGGCGTCGATGACGAGCGTGAACTGTCTTGCGGCAACGCCTGCCACCGCAAGAATCATGAACGCCGCCACCAGCAGCGCGCGTATCAATGTATAACAGCTGTATTTCTTCACTTCTGCAAATTTAGTCATAAGTTTTGTCTTTGATAACAAAAATGCGGAATATTGAACATTTAGTTGTCTTTTTCGTCATTTCTCCAGTGCAACTGAACACCTGCACCCCTACTGTCTGCCCCCATCGGAGGGTTTTCTTTGGTCACGCTGACTGTCAGTTCTTCTATCTGCGGCATCTCGCTGAGGATGCGTCTGCCTATCCTTCCAGCCACGTGTTCGATGAGCTTCGAGGGCACTGCCATCTCTTCTTTCACCATCCTGTGGATGTCGGCATAGTTCAATGTGTCTGCCACGTCGTCGGTCTCTGTGGCACGCTGCAGCTGACAGCCCGCCTCGACGGAGACGAGAAAGTCTCCGCCGGTGAGCGTCTCTTGTGGCAACACGCCGTGACGGGCGTGGAAGCGCATGTCGTTGATGAATATCTTTCCTTGTGTGAGTCTCATCATGGGGCTTTTATGGATTATCCGCAGCGTGAGGAACCGCAGTTCTTGCAGATGAGGCATCCCTCCTGGTATACGAGGGTTTCCTGACCGCAGACCGGACATTTCTGTCCTTTTGCCTCCGTTCCGTCTACTATATATTTCTTGAGGGCTCTCTCCACTCCTATCTTCCATGTGTTGATGCTCTGGCTGTCCATCTGGAGCTGACCCACGAGCTTTATCACGTTGGCAATAGGCATGCGGTAGCGCAACACTCCGGAGATGAGCTTGGCATAGTTCCAGTATTCAGGGTTGAACTTCTCTGACAGTCCTTCAACGGTGGTCTTGTAGCCGCGCTTGTTCTCAAACTGGAAGTCGTAGCGTTTCTTTCCGTTTTCGTCTATCTTCTTGATGATCTTTCCCTTGTTCACGCTCTTGGGCAGCGAGATTCCCTCCTCGTCGTCCTGCAGACCGGTGAATATCTCGTATGGGTATCCGTCGAGCAGACCTACGAATGCCACCCACTTCTCCTTGTTGTTCTGGAAGCGCACCACGTCGCATTCCAGTTCCTTGGGTCTCACCTCGGTCACGGTCGGCGGTTCGCAGATATGCTTCTCCTCCATCTTCTTCTTGTCTTTCTTCTCCACGGCAATCATCACTCCCGAACGTGATCCGTCGCGATACACCGTGCATCCCTTGCATCCCGAACGCCATGCCTCCACATAGAGACGGTTTACGAGCTGCTCGTCCACGCTGTTCGGCAGGTTGATGGTCACGCTGATGCTGTGGTCCACCCATTTCTGTATGGCTCCCTGCATACGCACCTTCATGAGCCAGTCCACGTCGTTTGCCGTGGCTTTATAGTATGGTGATTTCTCCACGAGCTGGTCGAGTTCCTCCTGTGTGTATCGTTTCTCGGTGTCGTAGCCGTTAATCTTCATCCATGTCAGGAACTTATGGTGGAAGACGATGAATTCCTCGAACGAGTCGCCCGACTCGTCAACGAAGTCCACGTGTACGTCGGTGTCTGTAGGGTTCACCTTGCGGCGGCGCTTGTATACGGGCATGAAGACCGGTTCGATGCCGCTTGTGGTCTGGGTCATCAGACTGGTTGTTCCCGTCGGTGCGATGGTGAGGCATGCGATGTTGCGGCGGCCATATTTCAGCATGTCGGCATAGAGTTCAGGCTCTGCCTCACGGATGCGGTTGATGAACGGATTGTTCTTCTCCCTCTCTGAGTCGTACACCTCGAAGGCTCCGCGCTCCTTTGCCATCACCACCGACGAACGGTAGGCAGCGAGGGCGAGCGTCTTGTGCACCTCCACCGAGAAGTCTGTCGCCTCCTGAGTGCCGTAGCGCAGGTTCATGGCAGCCAGCATGTCGCCCTCGGCAGTGATTCCCACTCCCGTACGGCGTCCCATGGCGCTCTTGCGCTTTATCTTCTGCCAGAGATGCAGCTCGGTCTCCTTCACTACATCAGCCTGAGGGTCGCTCTTCACCTTTTCTATTATCTTGTCTATCTTCTCCATCTCCATGTCCACGATGTCGTCCATGATGCGCTGTGCCAGCGCCACGTGTTTCTTGAAGAGGTCGAAGTCGAAGTATGCCTCCGGAGTGAATGGGTTCACCACGTATGAATAGAGGTTCACCGAGAGCAGTCGGCATGAGTCATACGGACAGAGCGGTATCTCGCCGCATGGGTTGGTAGACACCGTGCGGAATCCGAGGTCGGCATAGCAGTCGGGGATGCTCTCGCGGAGTATGGTGTCCCAGAAGAGCACTCCCGGCTCGGCACTCTTCCATGCGTTGTGTACTATTTTCTCCCACAGCTTCTTGGCGTCTGCCTTCTTGGTCACTATCGGCGCGTCGCTGTCGATAGGGAATTTCTGTGTGTATTCCTTGCCTTCTATAGCGCACTGCATGAACTCGTCGTCGAGTTTCACCGACACGTTGGCTCCCGTGATCTTGCCTTCCTGCATCTTGGCGTCGATAAACGCCTCGCTGTCGGGATGCTTCACGCTGATAGAGAGCATCAGGGCTCCGCGGCGGCCGTCTTGTGCCACCTCGCGTGTGGAATTGCTGAAGCGTTCCATGAATGGCACGACACCTGTTGAGGTGAGTGCTGAGTTGTTCACCGGAGTGCCCTTCGGACGGAGCTGCGAGAGGTCGTGGCCCACTCCGCCGCGGCGCTTCATCAGCTGCACCTGCTCCTCGTCCATGAGCATCACGGCGCCATAGGAGTCGGCGTCGCCGTCGAGACCTATCACGAAGCAGTTTGAGAGCGATGCCACCTGATGGTCGTTGCCGATGCCGGTCATCGGACTGCCTGCCGGCACGATATAGCGGAAGTGGTCGAGCAATTCGAACACCTGCTGCTCTGTGAGCGGATTGGGATAGTGGTTTTCTATCCTCGCCACCTCACGGGCGATACGCCAGTGCATGTCTGCCGGCGTCTGTTCGAAGATATTGCCGAAACTGTCTTTCAGCGCATACTTGTTGGCCCACACTCTTGCGGCAAGTTCGTCTCCGCCAAAATATTCCTTAGAGGCGCGAAAGGCCTCATCAAAGGTATAAGTCTTATTTTTTTCCATTTTTGCAATTAGGTAGAATAGTCTGTTATAAAATCTCTGATGCTCCGCTCCGAACTCCAGACTGCTGTTCCGGCAGTATGGA
The DNA here is from genome assembly GCA_963594595.1 of Oscillibacter sp. Taxonomy (GTDB): domain Bacteria; phylum Bacteroidota; class Bacteroidia; order Bacteroidales; family Bacteroidaceae; genus Prevotella. The sequence goes on from CAVBFA010000020.1 coordinate 30,637, forward strand.
GAAAAAAACGGCGCAACGGATGCAAAGTTAATGACTTTTGCGGATATACGGAAAGAAAGATTGAGAAAGTTAATGCCACATCATTGCCCTGAGGATTGTCCGTCGAGGGTCTTTCATGCCGCGTTTCCCAACGGCATTGAGACGTAGCGGAGAGGGATGGCGGAAATATAAAAAACGTTAATGAAAATACGTCACCTATATATATCGGGATTTTTTATTACTTTTGCAATAATGTTAAAAATGCTTCTATACATGGAAGCGCAATGCAAGTATGGAGGAACGGATGGTTCCACTAACCGCACGAATAATATAACTAAGTAACAGTTAAAAAATAACTTGGTACAAAAATGCTAAGCAGATTTGCACCTAACG
>CAVBFA010000021.1:0-30811 GCA_963594595.1 Oscillibacter sp.
ACAAAGAACTCGAACGCAGAGGACTCCCCTTTGTGCGTTATGCCGATGACTCGATAATATTCTGCAAGTCCAAAAGGGCTGCAATGCGAGTGAAGGAGTCTATAACCCGATTTATAGAGAATACTCTATATCTCAAAGTCAACAAGGAAAAGACCGTAGTGTCGTATGTGCGCGGAGTGAAATACCTCGGCTACTCCTTTTATGTGATGAAAGGCAAATGCCAACTCACGGTGCATCCAAAGTCCAAAGCCAAGATGAAGTCAAGGTTGAAAGAACTGACAAGTCGCAGCAACGGATGGGGACATGCCAAGAGGAAGCAAAAGCTGAAAGAATACATACGAGGATGGGTCGGTTATTATCACCTTGCCAATATGAAGCGTCTCTTGCATGAAACAGACGAATGGTTAAGACGTCGAATCCGCATGTGTATATGGAAAGCTTGGAAGAGAGTCAAGACAAAAGTGGCAAACCTCATCAGATGTGGTATCAATAAATACCAAGCATACGAATGGGGTAATACTCGCAAGGGCTATTGGCGAATAGCTGACAGCCCTATTCTAAAAAGGGCGATAGATAACAATAAACTACGCTCCGCAGGGTATGCTACTTTAATGGAGGCGTATCTCGAATGGTATCCAAAATAGGAACCGCCGTATGCGGAACCGCATGTACGGTGGTGTGAGAGGTCGGTAAACATGAAAATAGGAGATAAACACCTATGATTAGTGTTTACCTCCTACTCGATTATTTATAAGAGTGCGTTTTGACACACCCACTTTGGACTGGCACGAATTCTTTTCTCTGAGTTTCACACATCATATGGAAATATTGTCAAAGACAAAGACTACCCGTTGGCAAAATTGATTTAATCGATATGAGTAAAAGTTGTTCATAACGCTGATTTTCAGTAAAACCAAGAATTTCAAAAAAACTGTCAGATTGTCTGGTTTTTCGTTGTAATGTTTTGATAAACAGACAGTTGTTCTCATTGCGATTGTCAGCCAATTGTCTGGATGGTTTGCTGATGAAAGGAATTGTCAGATGGAAGGAATTGTCAGATGTGAGGAATTCAGACGATATGAATCTTTTGCGTTGGCAGAATCCTGTAATATGGGAATATGAGTGTCACAACATTAACTTATTGGGCAGACGTCTGACAGCAAATCTGCCCAACAGGGGCAAGCACGTTACCCAACAGGGGCAAGCACGTTACCCCACTTGGGCAAGCAGCGTGCCCAATTTTAATCCAAATCGGTCATTAGGCCGTTCAATGTGATATTATACAAGAAAAATTTCTTGTTTCTCTCTAAAATGGTTATCTTTGCAGCGAATTCAGGTTATATAGCCAAATTGTGAAATGAGCAAGAAAAGAAGAAAGTCCGGCAGACGCATTGGTCTGCAGGCAATAACGCTATGTATAAGTACCGCAATGGTACTGATTTTATTGGGAATGGTGGTAACCTCCGTGCTTACGGCGCAGAACCTCTCCTCTTATGTGAAGGAGAACCTCACTGTGACGATGGTGCTGAGCGAGGAAGTCACCAATCCGCAGGCAAGGCAGATGACCGTTGCCTTGCAGAAGCTGCCCTATGTACACCGTGTGACCTACGTCAGCAAGGAACAGGTGCTGAAGGAGCAGACCGCCGCCATGGGCACAGACCCGAGCGAGTTTATCGGTGAGAACCCCTTTGTCGGTTCCATGGAGCTGCAGCTCAAGGCGGATTATGCCAACAAAGACTCGCTGAAATGGATTACCAAGAATCTTAAGGCAGACAGCAAGGTGACCGACATCACTTATCCGCAAGACCTCATGGACAGTGTGAACGACAATCTGCAGCGCATCAACCTGGTGCTGCTGGTGCTTGCCGTACTGCTCACTTTCGTGTCGTTCTCGCTGATAAACAACACCGTGCGCCTTGCCATGTATGCCCGCCGCTTCCTTATCAACACGATGAAACTCGTGGGAGCCTCATGGGGATTCATACGTTGGCCGTTCGTCAGAAGCGCCATGTGGCAGGGACTGCTTGCCGCAGTGCTCGCCGATGCGGTGCTCGCCGGTGGAGTGTATGCCCTGTATATGTATGAGCCCGACGTGCTTGTGGTGCTCACATGGCAGGTGATGGCGATAACGGGAGTGTCGGTGCTGCTCTTCGGACTGCTCATCACGCTCTTCTGCTCATGGCTCTCGGTGAACAAGTTCCTGAGGATGAAAGCCGGAGACCTCTATAAGATTTAAGTCCACAGGGCTGGCTTCAGTCTTAACGTCACTTCCCGGTCCTTGTCGGGATTAAAGAAGAAATACATTAAAAACGTTACATAATAATGGACAAGAGAAATTTTGCATTTGACCGCGTGAACTTCATGCTTATCGGCATTAGCATGCTGATAGTGATAGTCGGCTTCATATTGATGAGCGGCGGCGGTTCGTCGGAAGAAAAGTTCGACCCCGAGATATTCAACACCATGCATACCACCGTGGCACCTATAGTATGCTTCATCGGCTTCGTTTCGATGATATATGGAGTGATGAGAAAGCCAAAGGACTGACAATACAAAAGGACTGACAATACAAAACATAAGGAATAGAAATGAATTGGTTTGAAGCATTGATCCTCGGTCTCGTGCAGGGACTGACGGAATACCTGCCTGTGAGCAGCAGCGGCCATCTGGCCATCGGCGCCACACTCTTCGGAGTGAACGGCGAAGACAATCTCGCATTCACTGTAATGGTGCATGTGGCAACGGTGCTCAGCACCCTCGTGATACTATGGAAGGAGATAGATTGGATCGTGAAAGGCGTGTTCAAGTTTGAGATGAACGAAGAGACGAAATATTTCCTCAATATCCTCATCTCCATGATACCGGTAGGCATCGTGGGCGTGTTCTTCAAAGACACCGTGGAGGAGATATTCGGTTCCGGACTCCTCATCGTGGGCTGCATGTTGCTCGTAACAGCATTGCTGCTGATATTCTCATACTATGCGAAACCACGCCAGAAAGAGAAGATCAGCCTTAAAGATGCCTTCATCATCGGTCTCGCACAGGCATTGGCGGTGATGCCGGGACTCTCACGCTCAGGCAGCACCATCGCTACTGGACTGCTGCTCGGCAACAAGAAAGAGAAGCTGGCACAGTTCTCATTCCTCATGGTCATACCTCCAATCCTCGGTGAGGCGTTGCTCGACCTGCTCAAGGGACTCAAAGGCGAGCAGGCTTTCGGCGGAGTTGACACACTGCCACTCGTGGTGGGCTTCTGTGCCGCATTCATCTCCGGCTGCTTCGCCTGCAAGTGGATGATAAACATCGTGAAGAAAGGCAAACTCGTATATTTCGGAATATATTGCGCCATCGCCGGTGCGGTGACCATAATCTGCTCACTCGTATAATAGAAAGAAACAGACATACAGATGAACTTCAACAAAGGAGAGATAATCTGCATCGACAAGCCATACCGTATGTCGAGCTTCGGGGCGCTTGCCCACATCCGTTTCCTGATTTCAAAGAGAATGGGAGTGAAGAGGGTGAAGACCGGACATGCCGGCACCCTCGATCCGCTTGCCACCGGAGTGCTTATCCTATGTACCGGCAAGGCTACCAAGCGCATCGACGAACTGCAGGCGCACACCAAGGAATACACCGCCACGCTGCAGCTCGGTGCCACGACGCCAAGTTTCGACATGGAGCACACCGTGGACCATACCTATCCCACGTCGCACATCACACGTGAGCTGATAGAGGAGACGCTGCCAAAGTTCGTGGGAGAGATACAGCAGGTGCCGCCGGCATATTCGGCATGCAAGATAAACGGTGACCGTGCCTACAAGCTCATGCGCAAAGGCCAAGACGTGCCGCTCAAGGCAAAGACCCTGCGAGTGGACGAGATAGAGATGACCCATTTCGACGAAGAGGCAATGCAACTGTCTGTCAGAGTGGTGTGCGGCAAGGGTACATATATTCGCGCCCTGGCACGCGACATCGGCGAAGCTCTCGGCAGCGGAGCCTATCTCACAGCCCTGCGACGCACAAGGGTGGGCGACGTGAGAGTGGAAGACTGCATCACGCTGGATGACTTCCCACAGTGGCTCGCAAAGCAGGACATAGAGGAAAACACAGAAGAAAATTGAAAATATATAAAGGTAAAGCAAGAATATGAAACTATCGCAATTCAAATTTAAACTTCCAGAGGAGCTTATCGCACTTGAACCGTCATACCATCGCGACGAGTGCAAGCTGATGGTGGTACACCGCAAGTCGGGCACCATCGACATGTTTCAGAAAGACGATAAGGGACAGGAGCTGAAGGATGCAGACGGCAACCCCGTGTACATGGACTTCCGCAACGTGCTCGACTATTTTGATGAGCACGACGCATTCATATTCAACGACACGAAAGTCTTCCCGGCACGTCTCTACGGCACGAAGGAGAAGACAGAGGCAAAGATCGAAGTGTTCTTGCTGCGTGAGCTAAACGAGGAGATGCGCCTGTGGGACGTGCTCGTGGAGCCGGCAAGAAAGATAAGAATAGGCAACAAACTCTTCTTCGACGAGAGCAGTTCGATGGTGGCAGAGGTGATCGACAATACCACAAGCCGCGGACGCACGCTGCGCTTCCTCTACGATGCGCCACACGATGAGTTCAAGCGCGACCTCTTCGCACTCGGTGAGGCTCCGCTGCCACACTATATCGTGGACAGGAGAAAAGCCACCGACGAAGACCTGGACAGATTCCAGTGTATATTCGCAAAGAACGAGGGAGCTGTTACAGCACCGGCAAGCGGACTGCATTTCAGTCGTGAGCTGATGAAGAGGATGGAAATCAAGGGCGTGAACTTCGCATTCATCACCCTGCACTGTGCACTCGGCAACTTCCATAGCATAGAGGTGGAAGACCTCACCAAGCACAAGATGGACTCCGAGCAGATGCACATCGGAGCCGAGGCATGCAGCGTGGTGAACGAGGCAAAGCGCAATGGCAGACATGTGTGCGCCGTGGGTACAAGCGTGCTCAAGGCTACAGAGACCGCCATCGGCACTGACAAGATGCTGAAGGAATATGAGGGATGGACAAACAAGTTCATCTTCCCTCCATACGAATGCGGACTCGCCGACACTATGATTGCCAACTTCTATCAGCCGATGTCGCCGCTGCTCATGGCAACATGCGCTTTCGGAGGATACGAGCTGATAATGGAGGCATACAAGAAGGCGGTGGAAAACGGCTACAAGTTCGGATGCTACGGTGACGCCATGCTGATTTTGAACGACTGACGCTGATGATAGCATATCTTTCTTTGGGAACAAACCTCGGCGACAAACGCAAGAACATCGCCGAGGCAATAAACTATATCGGAGAGCTGGTTGGCGACGTAGTGCGCCAGTCAGCTCTTTATGAAACGGAGCCTTGGGGCTTCAGGTCAGACAACCGCTTCGTCAACGCTGCCGTATGTGTGGACACCCGGCTCTCACCCCGCCGGCTGCTCGAAGTGACGCAGCGCATAGAGAGGGAGATGGGACGCACGCTGAAATCCGACGGCGGTGAATACCACGACCGCATCATAGATATCGACATACTGCTCTATGGCGACCAGCATATCGACGAACCCGACCTGAAGATACCGCATCCGCTGATGCACGAGAGAGACTTCGTGATGACGCCACTCAACGAAATAATGGAGGAATAACAAGAAATAAACGAAAAAGCCACCCGTTTGGGTGGCTTCTATATTTCATATAACATTACTGACATTCACTTTCTGTTTCCTTGACCGTTACCCACGTGCCTGTTGCTGTATTTACAGCAAACAGGGGTGACTAACTAAAATCAAACAACTAATCTTACCTAAATCTATAATAACCTAACTAATTATCGTTTCAATGCCCTTGGGCATCATTCTATCCTTGAAAAACAATCTTTTCTCTTTACCTTAATCCTTTTTCCCACCGCTTTTCGTAGCGGGGGAATCATACCTATCTTCTTCGTTATCCTTGCCGTCGAGCGGCTTTAAACAATCCTTTACCTCTAATTACCTATTCACAATCTTTCATTACCTAATATTTCTATGGTCTTTCTGTTATCCTTATCTTTATTATCATCAATGACCAACTTTGTTATCCTCAATCTTCATTACCTGAAAAACTATCGTCTTCTTGTTTCTAATACCTTTCTGGCCATCTCTGCGTCTTTGTTATCCTTCCTTCAATCTTTGTCTTTTACCTTCTAATGACCTATTTCCAATCTTCTTTACCTTTCTAATAACCTATCTTCAATCTTCTTTACCTTTCTAATAACCTATCTTCAATCTTTTTACCTCTAATAACCTATCTATTTGTTATTTCTTCTATTGGCGTTGTGGAGGTCTTCTTGTGTGCCTCCTTGTTTGTTTTGACGTTGCAAAGATAGTGTTGTTTGCGCACACAACAAACAAAAACATGCTAAATAACATACTTTTCCGCAATATCTTGATGTAAGTCAATGTATTCCTGTTATCGCACACAAATGCAAACGATTTCGTCTTTTTTTGTTGTGTTCATTGGATTAAAAGACAAACGAAATCCACTTTTCTATAATACCAAAATCCAAGCAAGCCCTAATGACCGATTTGGTTTAAACCAAAAATAGGAAGACAGCATATTGTCATGCCGGCTCCCTATTTTATGCTTTTGTTATCCTTTGTTCTTCTTACCTGTTTATGCAATGCAAAAGTATGAAATAAAGGTGGATGTTGTACTGATTTCCACCTTAAATCATACGTAAACGATTACACTCCAAACAGAGTTTTACTTGTCTACGCTCACCCTGTGGTTCATCCATTTCCCCCGGTAGATGCGAATGAGGAAGATGATTCCGCGAAACGTCAGTTCTATCGCCATTGCCGACCACACACCAGCCAGTCCGTATTTCGGTGCCAGATAAGCGGCGAGCGACAGGCGTATGAGCCACATGCTGCCGAAGTTCATCACCGACGGAATCTTCGTGTCGCCGGCTCCTATGCAGATGCAGTTGCCCACGATAGCAGCGGCGAACATCGGTTCGGCGAAAGCCTCTATGCGCAGAGCTCCGATGCCGAGCACTCTGATTTCCGTCACCGGTGTCATGACGCCTATCATTTCTGGTGCAAAGAAATACATTATCGCTCCCATCACCGCCATTATCATCATTCCCAATGCCAGCGTCATATATGCGAACCGCTTTGTCAGGTCGTGTCGCTGCGCTCCCATGCTCTGTCCTATCAGCGTAGTGGCAGCCTCGCCGATACCATATCCCGGCATGTAGCACAGGCTCTCTGCCGTGATGGCGAAGGTGTTGGCGGCGATGGCGAAGTTGCCCAGCGGCGCCACGATCATGGTGCTCACTATCTGTGCGCCGCTCATCAGCATATACTGTATCGCCATCGGAAAACTTATTCTTATGGCATTCTTGATATATCCGCGGCATGGCCTCCATATCCATCTCTCCCCTTTGAGCGATATTATCGGAGCCTTCCTCACGGCAATCCATATCAGAATCAGTCCGGTGACGAGAAACGCCAATGCCGTTCCCACGGCAGCACCCGTCAGTCCGAGTCCCAGTCCGGGCATGTGTATCGTCGTTCCCAGTATCGTGATGTCTCTCGTCGGGAATATGGCTATGAAATTGAACATCACGTCGAGCATACACATCAATACGCTCATCATGCTCGGTATCTTCATGTTGCCCGAGCTTTTCAGCATTGCCGACGCCATCATGCCCACCATATATATAGGTAGGGCGGTGCTGTAGACCAGGAAATAGCTTGTCGACAGCGGAGCGATGTCGCTTCCGCCTCCGAGCCAGTAGGGCAGGGGCTTTGCTATTGCCGCTCCTAATGCCATGAACAGCAGCGACATGACGGTCATCGCCATCAGTCCCAGACGGAACACCTGGCGCGTCTTCTTCTCGTCGTTGGCTCCTATGAAATGTGCCGCCTGCACCGAGAATCCCATTATCGCCGCCGAAGCCAGTCCGCCGAACAGCCATGTCGTGGTCTCTATCAGTCCTATTGCCGCCGAAGCCTTCGCTCCGAGCGAACCCACCATTGAAGCGTCGATGAAGAACATGAGTATCGACGACATCTGTGATAGTATCGACGGGATACTGAGCTGCACGATGAGGCGCAGCTTGTCGCCGTCGGTCATCTCCTGTCCGTTGCGGATCATCGCCAGCAACTTGTTCTCCTTAGCGTTCTTTTGTGACATACTTGGTATTTATAGTTGACAAGTTTCTAATTGTCTTCCTGTTTATTTTCCTTCTCGTTCTTTTCCCTCTCCATGTCGCGTTTCGATTTGCTCTTTATCACGAGCCACACACCCAGACATACGAGCAGTATGGCGATGCCCTTCTGCAGAGTCATCACACCCATGCCGGTCAGTATGCTGACCGTCACCGACACGGCAGGCTGCACATAGTTGTACACTCCCACCACCGTAGGGCGCAGCGTGCTCTGTCCGATCATCATGAGGATGTATCCGAGATACGTTCCGAAAACCACCACGAATGCCGACTCCCACAATGTCTTTGCCGGCACGCTGCCGAAGTCTATGCTTGCCACGTGTGGCATGGTGAACGGCAGAATGATGAGTGCAGCCCATGTGAACATCCATTTGTTCACCGTTATCACCGAGTATTTCCTCACCAGCTTGCTGAAGAGTGCCAGATAGAGAGCAAACGACAGCTGTGCCGCCATGCAGAGCAGGTCGCCACGCAGGTCGCCCACCTTGTCGCTCGTAGCCGCGGCGCTCGACATCACCAGTGCCACGGCTCCCGTGCATCCGAACAACACACCCAGAGCCTTCTTCCCGGTGATGGGCTCCTTCAGTATTATCGCCGAGAGAATCATGGCGAAGATAGGCATCGAGGTGGTCACCACGCTGGAGTTGATGGGCGAGGTGATGCTCAGTCCCACGGTATAGCAGCATTGGTTGGTCACGAGACCGAAGATTCCGGCTGCTATGAACATCAGTTTGTCTTTCGTCGGCACGTGCTCACGTGTAGTGAACAGCGATGTTATCCAGAACAGAATTGCTCCTCCTGCCACACGGAACGACACCATGTCGAGTCCCGTCACGCCATGTGTCATGGCGTCCTTGCCGAGCGGTGCCATCAGTCCCCAGAAAGCACAAGCAAGGAAGATGCTCAGGTGGGCAATCAAGACACGGCTATTGTTGCGTAAATTGTTCATTTTTTCCTTAATATCGTTAAATTGCGGCTGCAAAGGTACTTAATTATGATAGAAAACCTTATATTTGTAATTGATAAATCTTTAAAATAGTTTGCTATGCAGAAATACGCGGATTACATACGTCAGATAGAAATAGACTCTCTGTGGAGCGGCAGAAAGCACGTGATATGGAATCTCGACAGGAGGGTGAACATACTGAGTGGAGTCAACGGCGTGGGCAAGAGCACCATCATAAACAAGGTGGTGAAAGGACTCTCTGCTGGCGGAGAGTTTCCGAGCCATCTCCTCAAGGGGGTGCATCTCAAGGTGAGTCCCGAGGATGCCAAATGGATACGCTTCGACATCATCCGCTCCTTCGACAATCCTGTGGTTAACCAGGAGCTGCTCAGCAAGGTGGGCATCAGCCTCGTCACCGAGCTCGACTGGCAGTTGTACGTGTTGCAGCGCAAATATCTCGACTATCAGGTGAACATCGGCAACCGCATCATCGCCGCCCTGCAGAGCGGAGAACCGGATGCCGCCGAGCGCGCCCAGAAACTCTCTGAACCCAAGAAGAAATTCCAGGACCTCGTAGACGACCTCTTCGCCGACACCGGCAAGACCATCGTGCGCACGGCAAACGAGATATGCCTCACGCAGATAGGCGAGACCCTGCAGCCATACCAGCTGTCGAGCGGCGAGAAGCAGATGCTCGTCATTCTGCTCACGGTGCTGATAGAAGACCAGAAACCATACGTACTCTTCATGGACGAACCCGAGGTGAGCCTGCATGTGGACTGGCAGCAGCGCCTTATCGACATCATCCTGGAGCTGAACCCCAACGTCCAGATTATCCTCTCCACCCACGCCCCGGCGGTGATAATGAACGGATGGATGGACAACGTGACGGAAGTCAGCGACATCACCGTGGACTGACCATCAGGAGGAAAGCTCTATGAACAAGCGACTTACCCATAACCTCACTTCCGCCTATATCGAGGCGGCAAACCGGCTCAATTCCAAGCGCTCACGCAAGCGCATCGTGGCATACGTGGAGAGCTACGACGACGTGTTCTTCTGGCGCACCGTGCTCAGCCGCTACGAAAACTCCACACGCTACTTCGAAGTGATGCTCCCCTCGCACACCACCCTGGAGCGCGGCAAGAAGTCGGTGCTCATGAATGAGCTCGGCGACCGCCTCGGCGAGTGTATGATAGCCTGTGTGGATGCCGACTACGACTATCTCATGAACGGTGCCACGCCAACTTCGCGTACGGTGATATCCAATCCCTACGTGCTCCATACCTATGCCTATGCCATAGAGAGCTACCAGTGTTTTGCGCCGTCGCTACACAACGTCTGCGTGATGGTAACCCTGAACGACCATTCCATCTTCGACTTCGAAGACTACATGCAGCAGCTCAGCGAGGCGATATTCCCACTCTTCGTATGGTCGATATGGCATTATCGCAGAAGCATATACGGACAGTTCACCATCACCGACCTCAACCGCATCGTGGAACTCGGCGGCTTCTCCATCCACAACCCACAGTATTCCATCGACAACATGCGCCGCAAGGTGCGCAACAAGGTGAGACAGCTGCAGCAGCGCCATCCAGAAGCCAAGGAGTCGTATCTCGCCCTGAAGAGCGAACTCATCAGGATGGGCGTCACGCCGCAGACCACATATCTGTATATACAGGGTCATCACCTCTTCAACAAGATAGTGCTGCCGATCCTGGGGCGCGTGTGCAACATCCTCGTGCAGGAGCGCGAAGGGGAGATACGCCGGCAGGCGGTACACGACACCCAGCGGCGCAACGAACTCTCGTGCTACACCAACAGCATTCAAGACATCACGCAGATGCTGAAGAAGAACATGGGATACATGGACTCCGAACCCTTCAGGCGCATTCTTGCCGACGTGGAACGCATCTTGGGAGGTGCACACAATGAAGAGAATGTGCAAAAACAAGCACTCTAAACATCCAAAATCACAATAAAAAGTCATTTTTCTGCACATAATCCCTTGTTTATGTGCAGAAAATTATACCTTTGCACCGTTTTTTCAGCAAACTAAGCGGCATTTGCCGTATGCTTAAACACCGATAAGGCGCAAAGGAGACGAGCCGTTCCGTCCGGAAAAGCGGAGGCTCGGCAAGCCGGAATCGGATTAATTTCAAACAAATCATAACAATAGAAAATTATGTCTTTTAATTTATTGAAAGGAAAGCGCGGTATTATCTTCGGCGCATTGAACGACGCGTCTATCGCGTGGAAAGTAGCAGAGCGTGCCGTAGAAGAAGGCGCTCAGATCGTGTTGACAAACACGGCAGTGGCTTGCCGCATGGGTACCATCGACGAGCTCGCCAAGAAGACCAACGCTACCGTCATCCCTGCTGATGCGACATCGGTGGAGGATCTCACAAACCTCTTCGAGAAAGCCCAGGAGGCAATGGGCGGCAAGATTGACTTCGTGCTACACTCTTGTGCCATGAGCGTTAACATGCGCAAGAAGCGTACATACGACGATCTCGACTACTCTTTCCTGAACAAGACCCTCGACATCTCGGCAATATCATTCCACAAGATGCTGCAGGCTGCCAAGAAGCTCGACGCACTGAGCGAAGGTGCTTCCGTGCTCGCCCTCACATACGTGGCTTCACACCGCACATTCTTCGGCTACAACGATATGGCAGACGCCAAGTCGCTGCTCGAATCCATCGCCCGCAGCTTCGGATATATCTATGGCCGCGAGAAGCACGTGCGCATCAACACCATCTCTCAGTCGCCTACCTTCACCACTGCCGGCAGCGGCATCAAGGGCTTCGACGGACTCTACGACTTCTCCGACCGCATGTCCCCACTCGGCAATGCCAGCGCCGACGAGTGTGCTGACTACTGCGTGGTGATGTTCTCCGACCTCACCAAGAAAGTCACCATGCAGACCCTCTTCCACGATGGAGGATTCTCAAGCATGGGTATGTCGCTCCGCGGCATGACGCAGTACAACAAGTCGTTCATCGACGAGAACCGCGACGAGAACGGCAAGATCATCTACGGATAATCCGCTGCAATCAGCGTGACCTCATAAATACGACACACCCCATCCTCTCTGGCATTCCAGTTGAGGATGGGGTGTGTTTCATTATGTTTTGGGTTTATATACCAGTTGTTTTCAAAGACTGAAATATAGACTTGTGATTACTAAAATACAAGTTTCATTCTATGGAAACTTTGGGCACAGTTTTGGGCACCACCCGTGCCCACTTGGGGCAAGGTGCTTGCCCATGTTGGGCACGCTGCTTGCCCCACTTGGGCAAGCGTGCTGCCCATTTCCTGTAGTTTTTGTTATCATTGCCAAGGATTGTGATTTGGGTTTAAGATATCAAATCTCTAATGCCTGATTCCAGAATTTAATATGCAGATGCAAACTTGGCGAAAGGTATGACTTTGATGATGTGTCCGTCTTTGTTGATTTCCCTCTCGTCATTGTTCGTGACGATTATGAGGTTGTCGCATTTCAGTTCTTCACCACATTCTATAAGACTTGTCACCTCGCGCTTCTCGGTCTTGGGCGAGGACATGTCGTAGCATACCTGAATCAGTTTGTGTATGTGTGCGCCATGGCGAGTCACGAAATCCACTTCGCGGTCGTTGCGCGAACGGTAGTAGAACAAAGAGCTCTCTGTCTGAAATCCCTGGCGTAGCAGTTCTACGAAAACCTCGTTCTCCAACAGGCGTCCCAGATTTTCGCTTATATTGAAAGCTTTAGACGTCACGAATCCATTGTCGATGACATATACCTTGGTGGCAGCCTTTTTCATGAGCTTCAGTTTGTTGTTGAAGCGTGGCAAGTAATAGAACAAATACGGTTCGTGTAGATAGTCCATGAACTTACGGGTCGTCGTAACGCTTGACATAGTCAGCTCTTGGGCGATGTCGTTGGCGGACAGGGGGTTGCAGAAATTAGACAGCAGATAGAGGGCAAGGTTGTTCAAGTCGGTTATATTGCGTATGTTGTGGCGTTTCGCCACGTCTTTCCATATTATAGAGTCGAACAATGTGGACAGATAGCTACGTGTGATGCTGCGCATGTCGATAGTTTCCGGATAACCGCCATTGCGCAGGTAGTCATCGGCAATTACGGTAGCCTCGGTATGTTGCGTGTCGTAGCCATTGTTGCCGATGCCTTTCCATTCCATTGTTTCAGCAAGGCTGAACGGCAGCATTTCCACTTGCAGATATCTGCCAGTGAGCACAGTTGCCATTTCGCTGCTTAGCATCTTGGCGTTGCTGCCGGTGATGATGAGATTCTTGCCACGGCGGTATAGTTTTGATACCCATACGTCCCAGTCTTTCAGATTCTGTACCTCGTCGAGCAACAGGTATTCATAGTCAGGATACACTTCGTCGAGAGTGCGCATCACAAGTTCCTCGTCCCAGTTTGACAACAGGAGATTGTCGTCGAAGTTGAGGTATGCAAAGTTCTTGCCTTGTAGCATCAGCAGGGCGTATGTTGATTTGCCGACACGTCGAGGACCGGTGATGAGTTTTATCATCGGATTTGCGAGAAGAAGAGATGTGTCGGTGTTCGACTTGCGCATGAGGTAAGGGCGTCCTGACAGTTCGTCGCGTTCCTTGCGCTGGTTCTGTATGATAGTATTCATATTGTTTGTATCTTTGCTCGTTAATAATGGCAAATATACTGCTTTTTATCCAATAATTGCGTTGTAGTGGATAAAAAAGCCGGTTTTTATCCACTACGATGCTATTTAATGGCGAAAAATTAATAGCTAGGTATGATTTGAATGAGAAATGTAAGTAAGCGTATCCGCGATGCCAGTGTGTACGGTCCCTTCCGTCAGCAAACCATCCAGACAATTGCCTGACAATCGAAAGTTGGTCAACTGCTTGTTAGTCAGAGTATTACAACCCAAAACCAGACAATCTGACAGTTTTGGACGAAATTTTGTTTTTTTCCATTTTTAGAAGAAATCAGTCAGCAGCCATTTCCATACAGGCACTACATCAATCTCCAGCTTGTCTTCAATGATGTGGTCCTCTTCGTCATATTTGTATGATTTTATTTACTGCCAATAAATAAATTATGGTTTTGCGTTGGGCGTGGCATGGATATTCTTGTCATAAAACAAGAATCGGAATATGCCAGATACGTTCGACATATTCCGATTCCGTTGGTTGGGGCATGAGAATACCGTCGCTATTGCGACAGGTTGCTCATTCGTTTGCCGCCCGGTCCTTGTCCCCACAGAATGGTATAGAGAAGGACGGGGGACGGGTATTAGTTGTCAGCACCGAAGAGAGGATCCTCTGGCATCACCATTACAGGCTTTTGGTCAGCGAGCTTCAGAATCTTTTCAGAAGCATATTTTCTGTCCACTACGAGACGGAACATATACTCGTTGAACCACTCGTTGGTCATAATCAGACAGCCCTTGTGTCCCCACTCAGGTCCCCAGCTGTTCTCCACCTTCCATTTTGTAGGTTTGCCCTGGGCGTCGAGGTCAACAGCCACGAGAGTCATGGCGTGTGTAGAACCGCTGTCGAAAGTGGCGATGCGGTCAGCCTTGTTCATTGGGAATGTTGTAGAGAAGAGCGAACCGTAGTCGAAGTTATTGATGTCGCTGTATCCGCGCTTGCCGTCGAGGAACTTGCCCACGTCGTAAGAGCTGTACATCTTCTTGCCGTCCTTCAGAGATGCGATGGCGAGGTTGGCAATCTCGTCCATAGGCAGGTTGAGATACTTCCAGTTGTGTCCGTCGTATGTGTGGCGGTCGAAGTCCACCTCATAAGTCTTGTAGTATTCGCGGCGAGGGTCGTTCATCACCATGATGAATGTGCCGTTGAGGGTCTCCTTGCCGGTCAGTTCCTTGAAGAAAGACTTTGGAGTGTATTTCTTTGCTTCCAGCGCCTTGCCGTTCTTGTCTTTGAAAGCGAATGTGAACTCTGTCACAGGCTCGCCGAGAGTGAGTTTCAGCATGTGGTAGATAGTGCCGAGCATATTGGTCTTCTCAGTCTGGATAGCTTGCTTAGACTTCTTCTCAGCCACCATCTTGCGCAGTTTCAGTCCGTATTCGCGCAGTTTAGAAGATACGAGAGCAGCCATCTTGCTGGTGTTCTCAGCAGAGTAAGTCTCAGGCATCACGCTTGTCGGCACCACGCCATACTTTTCAGTGAGGTCGGCAACACCGCAGAAGGTACCGCCGTCGTTGATCGGGTTCTTGAAGAAGAACTGCACTCTCGTGTCGTCCATAGGTTTGCCGGCGCAGTCTATCACTCCCTGCAAGAAGAGGTTAGCCTTCTCCAGCTGGTCGTAGAAGAAGAGGTAGTCCTGTGAAAGCTCCACCTTGAGCGAGTCGCTCTCGTGTGCGAAGTTACCGCGTATCACGTTGAATCCGCTGAACATCCAGCATCTTCCGCTCTGCTTCTGGTTCGTGATGCTCTGTGCCTTGGTCTCCACGCTGAAGTGAGTGTCGAACTCTCCGGCATTGGCGAAGTTCTTTGCCAGGTCGTTGATGTTGTTGGCGGCGATGGCGTTGAAGATAGCCTTGTCAGCCGCACCCTTAGACTGTGAGCCCTTGATCTGCTGGAGCATCTGCTGCGAGATGCCGCCGTCTTTCTTCTGTGCCGATACGTTCATCGACATTGCTGCGAGCATCAAGCCCGCGAGGAAAATTTTCTTGTTCATTTTTCTTTTATCGTTTATATTGTTTTTCTCTTTCTTTCATTAGAGTGTTTTGCATGTCAGCAAAATGCTGTCGGTTAACAGGTGAAACGTTTCGCCCGGATTCAGCTCCTGTCGTTTTCTGCTTCTTCTGCCGATTGTAGCGGAAACTCTCATAGGATAGCAATAATGGACAGTCGGGCGGCAGGATTCTTTGCCGTGTGTTTCCCCTTATTCCTTATTTGTCAAAGTTGTTTCCATTCCAGCAATCCCTTGCCCTGGTCGTCGAGTTCGATGGCGAGGGCTATGGTCTTGCGTTTGTCAGCTTTGAACGGCTCGGTGTAACGGTTGTCGGTTATTTGCTTTTCGGCAGCGTTGACGCCTCCGTTCTTCGTCAGCTTCAATTCCATTACATATATAAATGTACTGTTTTCAGCCACGATGTCAATCCTTCCAGTAGAAATCATTTTCTCCAATTCCACCCTCAGGCCGATGGCATTCAATATAGTGCTTATGATGAGGCGGTAGCGCTCTTCCATGTCCATGCTCGCAAGCTTCTTGTTGCTGTATGGCACATCGGCGACGAGCGCCTTCAGCTGTTTCATCGCCTCAGGCATGTTGCCGTTGTAGAGGTTCAAATTCAGGAAAGCCTGTGCCGACTGTATGTCGCTGCCTTTTCGCATCGCCAATGCAGGAAGAACCATCTCGTAGAGAGCCTGTCTTACTTCGTGGTTCGGTATGCCGAGCATGTATGTGCCTCCGGAGTATCCCTTTATCGTGAGGTATCCCGACTGATACATGAAGAGCTCCGCTCCACCACCGGTGACGTCGGAAGATTCTATTGTGGTGCTGATGATGGCACATTGGTCGAGGTCTTTCAGCCTGATCTCCATGTCGTTGACAAACTTGGCGAGGATCGTTGTAGCACCGGAAGATGCCCAGAAACTCCGGAGTCTCTTGGACGACAGAGCGTGTACGAGACTGTATGGGTTGTATACATCAACCATATTGTCGATGCAGAAATGATATCCGTCATAATATGCCTTCAGCTGCCGCAAGGTTTCCTCCGTAGTCCATCCGTTGGCTTCAGCCATCTGGTTGATTTCAGGCATGAAATTGTCGGCAAGCTCCTGCTGTGTGATGCCGCAAATGCCGGCATATTCAGCATCGAAACTGATGTTCGACAGGTTGTTGAGAACTGAGAACAGGGAAATCTGTGTGAATTTCGTTATACCCGTTATGAAGACAAAGCGCTCAATCTCGTCGAGAGTCTTCAATACGGAGAACACGCTGCGGTATACCCTTGTGCAATTCTCATGTTCCGGGGTCTTCCACGAATGCTGCAGAGGAGAGTCGTATTCGTCGATGAGAATCACCACCTGTTTGCCCGTCACCTTGTTTGCCGTTTCTATAATATTGCTGAAACGCACCGTAAGACTTGCCGTGTCGGGGAGCTTCGTGTCGTAGAGCTTCTCGTATTTTGAGAACACGAAGTCGAGATAAGCCTCAATGTCCTTGGCGTTGTCGCTGCCGTTGCTCATGTCGAGGCGTATCACGGGGTGGCAGGTCCAGTCCTTTTCCAACTCCATGATCTTCAGACCCTCGAACAGTTCTTTCCTGCCTTCGAAATAGCATTGCAGAGTATCGACAAGCACCGACTTGCCGAATCGTCTCGGACGACTCAGATAGTCATACCTCGCCCCCTTGTTGGCAAGATTCCACACCATTTCGGTCTTGTCAACATAGAGGTAGCCCTCTTCTCTGATTTTCTTGAACGACTGTATTCCTACAGGCAGTTTTCTCTCGTTTGTCTCCGTCATGATAGCTTTGTTTTTCATCGTTTTGCTCGCCGCTCTGCGGCACTGGCGGTAAGGCATTGCAAATATAAGACATTTATTCGACAGAGCAATGAAAAGCGTTGAAAAATAGTTCATTATCATTGAATTGTCGGGAATGTGGAAGATTGAAGGCGCCGTGATGGGGGCTTTTGAAAAATAAATTTGCCATTGTCGGGAAAAATCAGTACTTTTGAAGAAATTTTCCTTTTTGCCAATTTGAGGCAGTCTGCCGTAGTGTGGCAGTCTGCCGATGGGCGAGGGATGGAACAGCGAGATAATACAAACGACAAGAGTTTCGCAAGTGTGGCAGCCCGCCATGTGGCAGCCGGTTAACGCTTGCGGCCCAATAACAAACCACAGGTATCAGAAAATACATATATGAGCGACGAGACAAGAGACGACGAGACAAGAGACGACAATGAGTTGACCCGAAACAACGACAGCGATATGCTCGGAGACGGCGATGCCATGGCAGCCGGCAGCGAGGACCAGCCGGCAGGCGAGGCCAGCGATGGGCAGACAGACGACGATGCCGACGACCAGCCAGCGGAGCATTCCGACTACAAGCCGGCGAACCGCTTCGATGCCTCCGCCGTACACCACCTGAGCGGTATGTACAAGAACTGGTTTCTGGATTACGCCTCTTACGTAATCCTGGAGAGAGCCGTGCCGCATATCGAAGACGGACTCAAACCCGTGCAGCGACGCATACTGCACTCCATGAAGCGCATGGACGACGGACGCTACAACAAGGTGGCAAACATCGTGGGACACACCATGCAGTTTCATCCCCACGGCGATGCCTCCATCGGCGACGCCCTGGTGCAGCTCGGACAGAAAGACCTGCTCGTTGACTGTCAGGGAAACTGGGGAAATATCCTCACCGGCGACCGTGCCGCCGCACCGCGATATATAGAGGCGAGACTCTCTAAGTTTGCCCTCGACGTGGTGTTCAACCAGAAGACCACCGACTGGCAGCTCTCCTACGACGGCAGAAACAAGGAACCTATCACCCTGCCCGCCAAGTTCCCGCTCCTCCTGGCACAGGGAGCAGAGGGAATCGCCGTGGGACTGTCGTCAAAGATACTGCCCCACAACTTCAACGACATCTGCGATGCCGCCGTGAGCTATCTCCACGGCGAGCCGTTCCAGCTATATCCCGATTTCCCCACTGGCGGCAGCATCGACGTGAGCAAATACAATGACGGACAGCGAGGCGGAGTGCTCAAGGTGAGAGCCAAGATAGAGAAACTCGACAACAAGACCCTCGTCATCCGCGAGATACCGTTCGGCAAGACCACCACAACGCTCATCGACTCAATACTGAGAGCCATCGAGAAGGGAAAGATAAAGGCACGCAAAGTGGACGACAACACAGCTGCCGAAGTGGAGATACAGGTGCATCTTGCCCCTGGAGTATCGTCGGACAAGACTCTCGACGCCCTATATGCCTTCTCCGACTGCGAGATGAACATATCGCCAAACTGCTGCGTGATAGAGGACGACAAACCACAGTTCCTCACCGTCAGCGACGTGTTGCGCAGTTCGGTGGAGCGCACAAAGGCTCTCATACGCAAGGAACTCGAGATACGCAAGGCGGAGCTGCTCGAACAGCTGCACTTCGCGTCGCTCGAAAAGATATTCATCGAGGAGCGCATATATAAGGACAAGAAATTCGAGAACGCTCCCGACATGGACGCCGCATGCGCCCATATCGACGAAAGGCTCACGCCATACTATCCGCAGATGATCAGGGAAGTGACAAAGGACGATATCCTGCGCCTAATGGAAATCAAGATGCAGCGCATCCTGAAATTCAACAAAGACAAAGCCGACGAGCTGATGGCGAAGATAAAGGCGGAGATAGACAGCATCGACCGCGACCTCGCCAATATGGTGGAGGTGACGGCGGCCTGGTTTACATACCTCAAGGAGAAATACGGCAAGAACCATCCCCGTCTCACCGAAATCCGCAACTTCGACACCATTGAGGCGACGAAAGTGGTGGAGGCGAACGAGAAACTCTATATCAACCGCCAGGAAGGCTTCGTGGGCACTGGGCTGAAGAAAGACGAGTTCGTGTGCAACTGTTCCGACATCGACGACATCATAATATTCTACAAAGACGGAAAATACAAGGTGATAAAAGTTGCCGACAAGGTGTTTGTGGGCAAGAACATCATCCATGTAGCCGTGTTCAAGAAGAACGACAAACGCACGATATATAATGTGGTGTATCGCGATGGAAAACAGGGCAACTACTATATCAAACGCTTCAATGTGCCTACCGTGACACGCGACCGCGACTACGACCTGACGCAGGGCAAGCCGGGGTCAAGAGTGAACTATTTCACCGCCAATCCTAACGGTGAGGCAGAGATAATCAAGGTGACGCTCGACCCGACGCCGAAACTCAAGAACATCTTCATAGAGAAGGATTTCTCGAAAATCCTCGTGAAGAGCAGGACGGCGATGGGAAACATACTGACGAAATACCCCGTGCACCGCATCTCGCTGAAGAGCCACGGACACAGTACGCTGGGCGGCAGGAAGGTGTGGTTCGACGCCGACGTAAACCGTCTCAACTACGACGACCACGGCACTCTGCTCGGTGAGTTCAACGAGGGCGAATATATCCTCGTGGTGCTCAAGAGCGGAGAATACTATATGACCAATTTCGACGCCAACAACCACTACGAGGACAACATCATGAGGATAGAGAAATTCGTTCCTCATAAGGTGTGGTGTGCCGTGGTGAGAGATGCCGACCAGGGCGGAACGCCATACATCAAGCGCTTCCTCTTCGAGATGACCAAGCGCAAGCAGAGCTATATCGGCGAGAACCCGAAGAACGAACTGCTGCTGCTGACCGACACGCCGGCTCCACATCTGCTTCTCACCTTTGGCGGCAACGATGCTTTCAGAGGCACGCTGGAACTGGATGTCAACGAATTCGCCCTCGTCAAGGGATACAAGGCAAGAGGCAAACGACTCACCACCTTTGAACTCGCAAAGCTCGAAGAACTGGAACCTGTGGCTGCCGAACCGGAGGATTCTGAAACTGCTGATGGCTGCGATGTGCTGCCGGCAGATGCCGCCGGGACAGCCGATGCTAATGCTTCGGAGAATCTCGACCCGGATGCAGGCAAGTCGAAACAGCAGATAATAGACGAGATAACAGGGCAGCTGAGTCTTTTCGATGAATGACGATGACACACGGCTTACATCCGATTTCCAATAGCGATACACAACAATGAAACATCTACGGCAGTATGTCAGAAAACCGCAGAGGATATTGCTCCTGGCAGTCCTCTTGCTTATGCTTCCGCCATTGTGCGGAAGCAGTCTGTCGTGTCATGCCCAGCGCAACGACAGCGTTGCCGGGTCAAGAGGCAAGGTGATAACGAACACGAGGCTTCTGGGAATGGGAGGCGTGAACATCCTCGATACCTATCTCTCGCCGGAGAAATATTCGGGTACGGAGCTTCGTTACATCTCACAGACAGTCCGCGGAAGCGAACATCGGAAATGGCGCCGGCTCATCGTGCATCAAGGCATGGCATCGTTTTCCCGCAACCGTGCCGACAACGCCAACGAAATGGCAGGCTCCTATGATTTCTGCTATGGCTTCCTGCGCCGATGGGCGTTCTTCGGCGACAGACTGACAGTAAGAGCCGGCGGTATGGCGGATGCCAATGTGGGATTCCTTTATAATACCCGCAACGGCAACAATCCGGCGCAGGCTCGTCTGAGCCTCGACATATCTCCAGTGGCGATGGCGGCATACAAGTTCACTGTGGCTGGAAAACCGTTCACGCTGAACTATGAGGTGAGTGCGCCGCTCTGCGGACTGATGTTCAGTCCCAACTACGGACAGTCGTATTATGAGATATTCTCAAAAGGCGACTACGACCACAACGCAGTGCCCACGACATTCATCGCCACACCCTCGCTGCGCCACATCCTCTCTCTCGACTTCAACATTGCCAAGACGACTCTACGCCTCGGATATATGGGCGACTACAGACAGGCAAAGGTGAACAATCTGAAATATCACAGTTACTCACATCTGTTCGTCATCGGAATAACGCGGACGTTCAGACTAACAAAACTCCAGCCATGAGAAAGATAACCAATGCATTGCTGCTGCTCGCTATGCTACTCTTCGTAGCGGTGTCATTCCCATCGTGTGTGAATGAGGAAGAGATGAACGACACGCCACGCGGAAACTTCGAGGCGCTATGGAAGATTGTGAATGAGAGATACTGCTTTTTCGACTATAAACGGCAGGCATATGGTCTCGATTGGGATGAGGTACACGACCGCTATTCCCGTCAGATTGACGATAGGATGAACGATGAGCAGCTCTTCGAAGTGTTGGGAAACATGCTCGGCGAACTGCGCGACGGACATGTGAACATGTATGCCAGTTTCAATTCCGCACGCTATTGGCGATGGCATGAAGACTATCCCAAGAATTTCAGCGACTCGCTGGAGCGGCGCTATCTCGCCACCGATTATCGTATAGCCGGGGCGCTGCGCTATCGCCGTCTCGACGACAACGTGGGATACATCCGCTGCTCATCTTTTGAAGCAGCCATTGGCGACGGCAACCTTGACGACGTGCTGATGTATCTCGCTCCATGCAATGCCCTGATCATCGACATCCGCAACAATGGGGGAGGGCAACTCTCTATGGCGGAGCGTCTTGCCGCACGGTTCGTCAACAGTGAGACACTTGTGGGATATATGCAGCATAAGACAGGAACGGGACACTCCGACTTCTCATCCATGAGAGAGCAGAGGCTGAAACCGTCGAGCCGCCTGCGTTGGCAGAAAAAAGTGTTTGTGCTGACAAACCGTTCCGTGTACAGTGCCGCAAACGAATTCGTGAAATACATGAAATGTGCTCCACGATGCATCGTCGTAGGCGACAAGACGGGAGGCGGTGCAGGAATGCCTTTCAGCAGCGAACTGCCAAATGGGTGGGGAGTGAGATTCAGTGCATGCCCCATGTACGACTGCGACAGGCAAAGCACGGAATTCGGCATAGAGCCCGATTACAATGTGCAGATTTCCGATGCCGACATGGCTCTCGGCATCGACACGATAATAGAATTTGCCCGTATGCAGGCAAGACAATGAAACAGGCATTGAACCCCATTTTGATAACATTTAACGAGAATGCGGCACGTAAATGTTGGAAAAAGTGTAACTTTGCAAAATGATTTCGTCAGAATAATGACAATTGACAATAAGAATACTGGCATTTAAGAATCAGTATGCAGACGATTGACGGTCAGGATACTGACAATAAACAATAAGATAATAACAAAACCTATATAAGATTATGGCACAAGAAGATGTTTTCAAGAAAATCGTCTCTCACTGCAAGGAATACGGATTCGTGTTCCCAAGCAGCGATATCTACGACGGACTGGCCGCAGTGTATGACTACGGACAGAATGGTGTGGAACTGAAAAACAACATCAAGGAATATTGGTGGAAGAGCATGGTGTTGCTCCACGACAACATCGTGGGCATTGACTCTGCAATCTTCATGCACCCTACGATATGGAAGGCCAGCGGACACGTTGACGCCTTCAACGACCCGCTCATCGACAACCGCGACTCTAAGAAGCGCTATCGTGCTGATGTGCTCATCGAAGACCAGATCGGCAAGTATGAGGAGAAGATAGAAAAGGAAATCGCCAAAGCACGCAAGCGCTTCGGTGACAGCTTTGATGAGGCTAAGTTCCGTGAGACAAACCCTCGCGTGCTGGAGCATCAGAAGAAGCGCGACGATCTTCATGCACGCTACACAGAGGCAATGCAGGGACCAAACCTGGAGGCTCTGAAGCAGATTATCGTTGACGAGGAAATCGTTGACCCTATCAGCGGAACAAAGAACTGGACTGACGTACGCCAGTTCAACCTCATGTTCTCTACAGAGATGGGATCCACTTCTGATGCGGCAAGCAAGATTTATCTGCGTCCTGAAACGGCACAGGGTATCTTCGTGAACTATCTCAACGTACAGAAGACAGGACGTATGAAGATTCCATTCGGAATCGCACAGATCGGAAAGGCGTTCCGTAACGAGATCGTGGCTCGTCAGTTCATCTTCCGCATGAGAGAGTTCGAGCAGATGGAGATGCAGTTCTTCGTAAAGCCGGGCACAGAGAAGGAGTGGTTTGCAAAATGGAAGGAGTTCCGTATGAAATGGCATCAGGCACTGGGCTTCGGAGCCGACAATTATCGTTTCCACGACCACGAGAAACTCGCCTTCTATGCCAATGCCGCTACCGACATCGAGTTCAAGATGCCGTTCGGATTCAAGGAGGTGGAGGGTATCCACAGCCGTACCGACTACGACCTGAAGCAGCACGAGAAATTCTCAGGCCGCTCAATCAAATACTTCGATCCGCAGACAAACGAGAGCTACACTCCGTATGACATCGAGACAAGTATCGGTGTTGACCGTATGTTCCTCTCTATCATGTGTCACTCATACGAGGAAGAGAAGCTGGAGAACGGCGAGACACGTGTCGTGCTCAAGTTGCCGGCAGCACTCGCTCCGGTGAAACTCGCTGTATTGCCGCTGGTGAAGAAAGACGGACTGCCAGAGAAGGCACGCGAAATCATCAACAACCTGAAGTTCCATTTCAACTGCCAGTACGACGAGAAGGACACCATCGGCAAGCGCTACCGTCGTCAGGATGCCATCGGAACGCCATACTGCGTTACCGTTGACTACGACACTCTCAAGGACAACTGCGTGACGCTGCGTTTCCGCGACACCATGGAGCAGGAGCGCGTAAGCATCGATGACCTCAACAGCATCATCGAAGACAAGGTGAGCATTGCAAGTCTGCTCAAGAAACTGCAGTAATATAAAGATTATAGATGAAGAACAAATATTTTTTCGCCTTAGCCATCCTGTGCGGAATGGCACTCGGACTCGTCACGGCATGTAGCGAGACAGACAACGAACAGATTGAATATCCCAATTGGGAGAAGCGCAACGTTGCCTATTTCGACAGCATCTACAATGTGGCGATAGAGAACAAAGACGGCATGTGGGATACCATACGCTGCTGGTCGATGAGCGATAACAACGCTACGCTCTCTCGCACGAACTATATCGTGGTGCACAAAGAGGAGGTGGGCACCGGAAGCGGTTGTCCGCTATACTCCGACTCCGTGCTCGTGCATAACCAAGGTAAGCTGCTGCCTTCTACCAGCTATCCGCAGGGATATTTCTTCGAGAAGAGCTACGAGGGAGACTTCGACAGCTACAATCTGCTGACGGCACGGGCAAAGAAATGGACGGTAAGCATATTGGTTGACGGATATGTCACAGCGTTGCAGCGCATGCACATCGGAGACCGCTGGCGTGTGTATATGCCATGGACAATGGGATACGGCACTACGGATTACAATGGCATTCCGGCATACAGCGTGCTGATATGGGACATCAAGCTTCTCGGATATTATCATCCGGGAGCAGTAGTGCCCGATCAGAACGCCAAAGACCATGCTTCCTCTCTGTGGACAATGGAGTAGGGACGTTCCGCTCTTCTGAAACAAATCCAAAATGGTCATCAGAGTTTACTGTAAGCAGTTATACAGCTACTGCGGCAAACGACCTGATGACCATTTCTGGATAAAGCCCAGGCAAGCCTGATATTTGGCTGATTGAGGCAAAATAAACAGCCTAAGACAGTTTACATATTCTCTGTCTTAGGCTGCTTTTCTTGAATTTACGGTGTCATACCGTTTGTATTTCCAGTATAAGCATCGTTATGCCGTGTGCACTTTCTGTATTTACGGTCTTAGACTGTTTGCGTCTTCTGTATCAGCGTCGTCAGGCCGTTTGCGCTTTATGTATCAGCGTGGCAAGCAGCACTTGCCACGCTGTGGTTCCGGACAAATCGTTCGGAACTTAGAAATGATATTTCGTACCGATGCTGAATCGCAGTTCAACCTTTATCGGACTGCAGCAGACGGATGTTTCGAGATTCTTCGTATACATTGTGGCTGAAGGTTCGAAATATAGTTCCGTATGAGGACTCACCATAACGCCTGTCTGGATGGCGGCGTGGATTCCTGGAGCGAAGTTCGTGGAGCGGTGTTTCTTGGTGCTTGCTGCCACCTGTGCTCCAATCAGTCCTGTCAATTGTATAGATTGGTCTTCAGTAGATTCGCCTGTTATGGCACTCTTCAGATTCATCATATAGTCTGCACGGAGAGCGGTAACGGTCTTGCTTCCCAAACTGTGCGACGGCACTACGGTGTTGCCCACCGAAGCCTGTATACCACTCACCTGATTGAACCAGCGGCCATATCCCACATCGGTGAGAATCGTCAGGTTTCTGCCTATGCTGCCACCCAGTGCAAGGTTTCCGGAGTATATTCCCGTTCCGGCACCGAGGAATACGAAGTTCTTCTGT
Source organism: Oscillibacter sp. (assembly GCA_963594595.1). Lineage (GTDB taxonomy): Bacteria > Bacteroidota > Bacteroidia > Bacteroidales > Bacteroidaceae > Prevotella. The sequence continues at coordinate 26,156 of CAVBFA010000021.1, forward strand.
GACGGAGCCTCGTCGAGGTCCTTGTTGCGGTCGCTGCGCTGCAGGAAGTATTCCACACCCACCTGCACCTGTGGTTGCAGACGATGTGAGCGCGCCCCTTTGTAGCGTGATGTCAGTTCATATCCCAGCTGTGTCTCTGCCAGAATGTTCACGCTTGGCGATACCCTGAAGGCAAGCTGTCCGCCACCATGCACATCGGTATTGAGGCGAGTGTAGTCGGAATGGTCGATACCGAGGTTCACTCCCAATAGCGATCTCACTGAGAGCGTCCTTGTGTTGTCGCATCCGTAGGTCAATGCCGTGAGGTCTGTCATCCAGTCGAATCCGGCTGTGGCAACACCATAGTAGTTCTTGTTTATCGGTTTGCCGAACATACCCTGCAGACTGTATCTCCATCCCGCCATCGGCGCTGTCCAATGAGTGTAGCTCATTCTGACCACAGGCATATAGCGTTTCCAATCGTCATATTGGAACAGTCTCACTGCTGCTCCTCCGGTCAGTGCGAAGCTGCTCCTCCTCATCGTCGCTGTTCCCTCGTTGTCGTGTATCTTCCTTGACAGACCTTCGTGGTATGTATATACGAATCCGGCAAGCAGAGATGCCGTGGCGTCGATGTCGCCGAAGGTATATGCTTTAGGAGCCCATCGATGGTTGTATACGTCGAAGCGAGGTTCCAACACGAAGTTGATGTCGCGGGAGAGGCGGAAGTTTGCCTGCAGTCCGGCACCGGCATTCCATGTGTGTCTGTTGCTTGAACGTGCGTCTCTTGAATAGTTGTATCCCACACCCGCTATGGTGTTCATCCAGAAGCGGCGGTCTGGGTTCAGTCCGCCGAAGGCGTTGTGCAGGTTCAGCAGATAATCGAGTCTTGCTCCTATGGCTCTCACCCTCGTGCCGTTGTGTTGGTCAAACGTCGTGGTGTTGAGGTTTATCTGCAGAGCGTTGCAGTTGTCCATCCATTTTCCGAGCGACACCCCTACGGTCATTCCCATGTTCTCTTTCCATTCATCGATGAATGCACTTCCCATATACATCGGTCCTGCCATGACGCTGGCGAATATGCCGTCGGCGAAAGAATGTGGGGCAACATAGTTGCCGCGGGTGTTGCTGCGTCTTTCGTCAGGCATACGCACTCCGAATCCCATTGTCATGCTTGCCATCGGGTGCAGGTTGCGCCATGTTGCAGTCTGCGCCACGTTGTCTTGTGCCACTCCCACACGCGGTTCGATATAGAAATACGTGATGTCAGAGAATGCGAACTGTCCCCGCATTCCAAGATGAGCACCGAATCCGTGGTCGTTGTTGTTGTATGCTCGTGAATATGTGGCGTCGATTCCGGCGATGCCATACAGTTCGAAGGGCTTCTGGCGGTATGTGCTTCCCGGCTGTGATATCGCCGTTATGTTGAGCATGTAGTCGAGGGCTGCAGTGGCGAATTTCACTTTCTTGTTGGCGATTCTGTATGCGCCACCATTGAAGTTGAGGCGCAGTCCGTGTTCTGGTGATATCCAGTCGCCGATGCCCAGTTCTGCCGTAGGTCCCAGTTTCACGTTGTGGCGTCCCATGAGGTTTCCTCCGAATCCGAATTCCATGAACATATGATCCATGAATTTCTTGTTCTTGTATGATTTTGCCACCTGTGGTCGTTGCAGCATGTAGTTCAGCGCACTGCTGTCCAGCTGTGCGTAGGAGTTGAGTGGTGCGCCAACAGCCATCAGGGCGCATATTATGATGATGTTTTTTCTTTTCATTTTCATGTCCTTTTATTTATCCATAGACAAGAGGTCGTTCACGTCACCGTCTACCTTTGCCGTTTCTTTCAGCGATGGATCCATGTCGAACGACTTTTTCAGTTCCTTGTATGCCTCAGCCGGGTCGTTTGTCCTGTTCAGGCAGATAGCACGCAGATAGTGTGTCGTGGCCTCCTCGTCGGGAAGCTGCTTGCTGAGTTTCAGAGCCTCGTCGTTGCGTTTCATGGCGAGCAGCATCACCACCTCGTTGCGTGTGCTTGTCTTGGCTATCGTTGCGTAGTTTTCGTCGAATCTGCCGTTCAGCACGGCGTTCACGGCGAGCATCGTGTGTGTTGCGTCATTGTCTGTAATGAAGCGTGCCACGGAGTCTGACTCCGTGAACTGTCCCTCGTTGAGCAGCGCTATCACCTGGTTTATGTTCACCTCCTGTGGCGCCTTTTCCCCTGCGAATGGTCTCAGCAGCGACGGGTCGGCCTTTCTGTTGCTGATGAGCGAGGCTGAGAGGTCGTTGGCTGCCGCCATGAACGAAGGATACACTTCCAGTGCCTGTCGCATGATTGTCTGTCGCTTCAGTGAGTCGGTCTCAGAGCGGTAAAGCTTGAAGAACTCGAATTTCGACAGCTGCTTGTAGTCCTGCTGATAGAGTTCGTTTATCTCCTCCGCCGTCAGTGTGCGGTAGATGTTGTAGTGGAGGGTGTATTCCACTCGGCGCAGCTGCGGCAGATAGTTTTGGACAATCAGCTTCTTATAGTATGGCAGTTTTCTCACCGCTCTTCCCTGCAGGTCGATATTTTTCTGCTGGTCTATGATGTTCTCTATGCTGGCAGCCTGCTCGGTCAGACTGTCGCGGCGCATCATGTCTGCCACCACTTTCCATGGTGCCACCTTGGCGTTGCTCTTGAATTCCATGCCGTTTGTCATGCCCTCTGGCAGCGTCTTCTTCAGAAAACCTAGAGCATAGTCCATGCGCTCCTTTGCCAGGGCGATGTTCTGTTGGTATTTGCCTTCCGGCGACGACTGTCCCTTCAGTTCCAGAGAGTTCAGTGTAGCTCCCTTAGACTGTGATATGGCTTCGATCTGCGCACGCAGCTTCTCAATCTCTGCAGCGTTCTGGGGGTCAGAACTGTCGAACACCGCTTTGCCTACAGGAAATTTCAGGTTCACCTCTCCCTTGCTGTCACGGAGCTGAGCCTCCGGTTTCGGCATGAATGCCGAGTCGGATAGCAGTTTGGAAGCGAAGCTGTAGTCGAGGAAGCGCAGTGGGTTCACTGTTCCGCGTGCTATCACCGTGGTGTCACGGTATAGAATCCTGTTGTAGTTCTCTATCGCCATATACACATCGCACGAGAAGTCATCCTTGATGTGCTCCACGTATATGGAGTCGCTGTATCCGATGATGTCGTTGCTGCGTCCCTTCTCCCGTGTGCTCTTGCTCTTCACTGTGATGTATTTCGCCAGCGGGTCGCCTTTCTCTTCATTGTTCATGTCGAAGTTGTATAGTCTGTCCTGAGTCTTGTTGTATACTCCGGCGTCGTATACCATAGGCTTCATCAGAGTCTTCTCGTTGCGTGTGGCGTTGTTTAGGATAGGTTGTACCACGAGTCTGGTGTTGTGTGCGAACATCTCTTTCGGCACTCTCACCCGTGTCTTCACGTAGAAGTAGTTGCCGTGCACCTCTATGTCTGTAGGCTCCGGCATAATCTTGTCTGTTATCCTTTTCTGTGATATCGTCACCTCGCTGAGCGAGATGTTCTCCTCGTCGAGAACTATGTGTAGTCTTGTCTTTCCCTTCACGTCCACTTCCTTCGTTTTCATTCCCACCATTGAGAAGCGGAGTCTTGCGTTAGATCTCACGTTGATGGCAAACCTTCCGTCGAGATCCGTCGTGGCGAGTGCCCGGCGTGCTTTGGCGTCGGTGACGTTCACACCGATGCAAGGTTTGTTGTCGCTTTTTGCCACCACCTGTCCCGTCACTCTTATCACGTCCTGGGCAGAGACATTGGTGGAGAGAAGTGTGAGGAGTAATATTATGAGAGAAGTGGTTTGAAGCGTCTTTGATAAAAAGTTCTGATTTTTCATAAAAGTAACTATTATCTTAATAGGTATACAAATGAGATGCCTGCCTTGACAGGTATCGGTTTCCATTCTTTCACGTTTGCCGAGTTGGGTTGTGGCTCTTCCTTGTTCCAGCTCATTTCATGACAGTGTGCCATTCCTGCTCCGATGGTAGCCTCCAGACTCCAGTGCTTCGACAATACAAAACTATATCCATAGGTGAGTCCTCCGCCGTAGAGGTCACCAATGTGCCGTTTGCCGTTGTGAACGAAGTTGTAGTCGCATCCTATTCCGGCTATGCCGAGAAAATGTCCAGCCTGCGGACGGGCGCTGAACCAATATCTCACCTCCGGTGTTATCGCAGCACCTCGGGTGTCGATGTTGAATACTTTGATTCTGTTGTATGCCGCTTCAAAATTGAATGTGATGTGGCGGTTGATGCGGAATTCCGCACCGATGTTCGGTGTTGCCGCCACCCAGTAGAGCGCATTTGTCTTCAGTGCCACCCTCTGTGCCTCTGTCACTGATGGTGCACACGTCAGGGCGAGTGCAGCTGCAAATATGCGCCACTTGTTTGATTTTCCTGATTTTTTGAGTGTCATGTTAATTACTTGTTAAGCATTAATACACCTCTGTCCGCTATGTCTTTGTGACATAAGCAGAAAGTACTAAGCTTGATTCTTTAAAAATGATATCCTGTGTCTGATGTTGTTGCTTGTTTATGTCCTTGACTCAGTCAGTCTTTGTGTAATCGGCATTTACACCTTGACGACCGATGTGAACCTGATGATCTGTTATTTCGAAAATAAATAACGCTGCAAAATTATGAAAAAGAAATTTATTGAACAAA